>JAAYCX010000098.1 GCA_012729555.1 Acidobacteriota bacterium | reverse complement strand
TTCGTTTCCTTGACCTGTTTGCCGGAAACGTAGTCGAGCGTGTATCCCGCCGGGATCGTGTTCTCGGCCTGCTTGTTCTTCTTTCTGCTCATATAAAAACTCCGTTCACCGAGGCTGGTGTCATTTCTGGTCGTCCTCGCCGAAATCCTGGGTTGTGTGTTTCTGTTGCTCTATCCATGCGTCGATGTCCTTTCGGGAGAATCGCCACTGGCCTCGGACCTTGAAAGCAGGCAGTTCCCCGGTCTGGGCCATGGAATAGACCGTCTTGTCGCCGACCTTAAGTAGGGCGGCGACATCCTTTAGTTTCAGAACCTCTTCATTGCTCATGTCGCCTCTCCTGCAGGGCTGTTGGCCGTCAAGGCACAGTGCCAGAACAGGGGTAAGTTACCTGCCTCTGAGTAAAAATCAACCAGAATATACCAAATTAAGCCAAAGAATGCCAGAGGAATTTTGTGTTGCAAAACACTAAACAGCGAGGTATATTAGACCCTATGAAAAACTTTGGTGAAACCATCCGCGACCTTCGAGTCGCCCAAGACCTCGGGCTGCGCGAGACAGCGACCAAGGTAGGCATCTCCCCCGCCTACCTGAGCCGCATCGAGCGTGGCAAGGAGCGACCGCCACGGCCAGAGGTGATCAAGGAATTGGCCAAGGTATTGGCGGCCGATCCTGACGTACTGTTCCGTTTGTCTTCATCAACGGATCCGGAAGTAGCTGGCTACCTTCATGACCAACCCGAGGTCATGAACTTACTCCGCTACATCAAGGAAGCCAGCTTTACCGAGGATGAGATCAAGAGCCTCATCCAGGCAGCCGAAAGCATCAAGGCCAACACCCATTAGCCCCGCCACTCCCGGTCAAATCGTTCCCCATTTGTAACCCGAGCCATCCTGTAAATCCACACTGCAATTGAAGCGTTCCGGCGTCCATCAGCATCCACTTGTTTCCGGGACTTACAAAGGGATCCATTTCCAGGAAAATCGAAGGGGACCGGGTTGGATGGTTAATCTGCGGGGAGGCGGTACAAAAACTCTATAGAGGTTTCTATATATATAGCCGGCGCTACCGGCAGCAACACCCGGCCTATGTCGAACAAAACCGCACGGCGCAGAAGCGGCGCGACCGTCGAAGCCGAGTGCAGAATCCTGTAAAGAACAACTTGGCGGATTTTGCCGACGTGAACCACCAGGTGCGGCTCGGGCTCGAGGAGGTAGCCAACAAGCGCGTTCATTCGGAAACGCGGGAGCGGCCGGGTCCCCGCTCCTTATTTTGAAGCACCCAAAGGCTTTACACGGGTAGTCCTCCATTTCGCCCATAAGCCACTGAGAGAAATGAATAAGGCAGATCGAGTACGCGCCTGTTACCTCCATGCTTGCCTGAAGTGGGTGATGCGCGATCATTTGACGAATGCGTCGCTGAGAGAACGGTTCGGCGTGGAGGAGAGGAACAAGGCGGCCGTGTCCCGATATATCCTTGAAGCGGTTGAGGATGAAGCGATCAAGCCGGTTGACGAGGGGGCCTCTCGAAAGCTCATGAAGTATGTTCCGTTCTGGGCAAGAGTTTAATTGACGGGTAATTGATGGATTACCGGCAAAGGTCTGGGAGAAACCCATATCATATAGATACATAAGCGCTTTAGAGTTTCCGGTTAATTGATCGGCAAATGCGAACAGGGAAAACCCGCGCCACCGGTGCGAATACTTCTCCAACCAGTGTCTGTAGAAGTCGGCCATGGCAAAAAACGAGTTGAATCCTGGCGCTTTTACAGGCTCGCGGGTAGAAGCTAGGTCAGAGAAGATATATTCGCCGCTTGTTGCGCGGTGTCCCCCTGAAGAGGGCAACGCCGGGCATTGGTATTGAACTGTAAGAGAAATGACAGTAACCAGGAGTTATTTGCCGGTTGCGCGCGCGACGGTCTTTGCCACGGAGAAAATCTGATCGCCGATCAATCCACGCATCTTTTCGGAAAGAATATCCTTTTCGGCGAGTGTCTCCCAGGCCGCCACGGTTCGCTCTGTGGTGTCGATGACGATCTTCCATAACGGACTTACGGGCAGTCGCGCAGTATCTGCAAAACGCCTTACTTGATCGGGAGTGATTTCACGAAGGCTGCGGCTGCCGCCGAAACCCAGGGCCAATTCATCGCCCGGTATGTAAGGCAGGGTAGAAAGAAAATCGTAGGCAGGCGACAACACAGGCGTGCGGCGGTCGGGATAGAGAAGCGACCAGTTCTTCAGGTGCATATCCGCATTTCCGATCAGCACCGAAAAGACCAACCGCCGCAAAAATTCATACGTGCCGGCTTCTCCGGTTTCCGCCCATAAAACGGAAGCAATGTCGGCATAGCTGTGCCGGTGGTATTTGTCTTCCGGATAGACAGCGAAGACCTGGGCAAAATCCTCCATGTGGATGCTCTCCCCACGGGTGCCGCGATCGAAGCGCCGTACGGCAAGTGCCTTCCCTTCCATGGCGCCGGCATCGGCGGGCAGTCCGCGAATGTCGCTCATGTCGACCAGCTCCATGGGTGGAACCTCAATGCCTGTTTCCCGTGCGAGCGACATCATGGTGTATTCGTTTTCGGGCACTCCCGCAAATCGGCCGGATGGCAGCTTCACCACCCACGAACCTCCTTTTCCGCCGGCGGGAATAGTGAGGCCACCCGAGGCCTCCATGAGTGCTGAGAATTTCAGCCGTACTCCCGCGAGTGAAAATCTGAAAACGGGCCCCGGCGCGGGCTCATCCTGATCGCGTTTTCCTTCATCGGGTGCGACAGATTCCTGTATTCGATCGATGGGTTGTGGTTTGTCCTGTTTTGAGTGCCATGATTCCTCCCATTTTTAGGGGGTATCATAGGCATTCACCAGGCCCTTGGGAATGTGGGGATTATTGCACGATTACGGTGCTACGGTGAGTGCGCCGGGAAGATCTTCCCCGAGCACAGCCAGAAGGAAAAATTCGCGTCGAGGCTTCACGCCGGCATGCGTGGCGAGATACTCACGCAGATGGCCTTCGGGCAAAAGGTTCGAGAAGAATACGGGCAATCGCGCTGCCACGGCGCGCGTTGGATAGACCAAGCCGCCGGCCTGCCCCTTGAAGGAAAGGCTGAGCGTGGGCCGGTTCGAGTCGTCGATATAATCCTGCTCGAATGAGAAAAGAAAGCCATCACCACCGAGCCGGTTTATTACACCAATTCGGCGTTTGTGCAGGTGGACCGCGAGCGCGTTTATTGTTTTGGGATCATATTTCATCATGGTCCCTTTCGGGTGGTGGCTCTTCATCACCGGCTGCATAGAGCGATTTCTCAGCGGACTCGGGCTCCTTCTGCGCCCGTATGAGAGACTGTACCGCGGGAACAAGCGAACGGGGAACGAGCAGGAGGTCCAGATCGAGAACCCGGACGATATCGAGCAGCGTGTCGAAACGGGGCACAACCCCGCCCGATTCAATGGCGGATATGTGCGGTTGGGGCAACCCGATTTTACCGCCCAGCTCCCTCTGGCCCCAGCCGCGACCGATCCTCGCTTCTTTGAGCTTTTCCCGGAGATCCACGGGAAGCCCTTTTAGCCTTAATGGTCTTTGCCCGATATGCTTCTTTGTATCATCTCTCATCTATATATAATAAAACGTATCGTTTTGTAAATCAAGGGATATGCGATAGCATATAAGGCGGCATAAAAGATATTATATAACATATAATTCATGCCCTTGGCAGGCCTCGAGGGACAGGAATTGCGTGGAGAACGGAGTGCTTGGATGTCACACAAAAGGGCTTTGCCCCGCAATCGTCCGTCGGGGGATCTAGCGGCGAGGCGATAACGCCTTGTCCTGCAACAGGGTTTCCAGCGGATGCTGCGGCGAAGTCTTCTGAGCCTGGATCCACCGGATTACCGGGTCCTGCATCGGGACTCCGAGGCTGGTGCCGTTGGGATTCTGGGTCTTGAACAGATAGTGGTCCCCGCCCGCGTACATGTAACTGTTCACGAGCACGCGGTAGGTGGCCGCCGGGTCGAGGGGGCGGCCGCTGTCGAGGGTGGCCTCGACCTCCTCCCCGGAGCGGCGATAGGTGAGACCCGCCGCCGCGCCTCCGCAGCGACGGAGGTTTTCCACGAGCTGCGCGCCGGTCAGGTCGACCGATACGATGTCGTTGTTGAAAGGCCACGTGGTCAGGATGTCGGCGCGGGTGATCTCGCCCGGCGCGATGGCCTCCCGGAAGCCGCCGAAGTTGCTGATGGCGATGTCGGCCTCCGGGTAGGCCCACAGCCAGGAATGGAGCAGCAGGTCATACAGCGGCTGACCCCTGGGAATGCCGGCCCTGGTGTAGCCGATGACCTCTCCCAGCGCCGCTTCCGCTTTCTTCGACCACCCGGCGACGATGGCCGCGATCGCCGGGTCGGAGGGGAGGGGGGTGCCTTTGAGCGGATGCTCGACCCGCACCAGGTCGGCCCTCGTGTGCACCACCTTGCGGGCGGCTTTATCGAAGGCGATCTCCACCTGGGCGAAGGACTGCCAATGGGCGCCCGGCCCGATGATGCGCACGCCTTTTTGCTCGACATTTTCGACGACCGAGTGGCAGTGGCCCCCGAGCATCAGGGGGATGGAAAGCTCCGCGGCGACCGGGACCAGGGTGTGGAGGTCGGTCGGGCAGACGTGGGCGATCACCACCGGCAACTCGGCCCCTTCCGCCGCCGCCCGGGGGACCGTGCGCCGTAGGGCTTCGGCGTAGTCGGTCACTTCGAGGCCCGCGATGTTGTCGGGAACGACGATCCCGGGGGTCTGCCGGGTGGTCAGCCCGATGACGGCCACTTTGACTCCATTCACCTCGCGGAGGATATAGGGGAGCGCATAATCGGGCCGTTCGCCGGTGTCTTTCACCGTCAGGTTGGCCGAGAGAAAGGGGAATCGGGCGGCCTTCCGGTTCGCCCTCAGCCTTTCCTGGCCGAAGTCGAACTCGTGGTTGCCGATGGCGGCGGCCTGGTAGCCCATCGCGTTCATGACCGCGACGGTCGATTCCCCCTCAAACCAGGTGGAGATCGCCGGACCGGTCCACATGTCGCCCCCGCTGAGGAGCAGGGACTGCTCGCCCCCGGGAAGATACCCCCGTTGGCGCAGGGCGGCCATGACCTGGGCCGAGCCGCCGTAGGACCTTACCCTGTCCCTCGTGGGCTCCAGGTACCCTTCTTCGTCGCTGGTGTAGAAAAGGGTGATCCTGCGGACAGGATCGCTCGGGGCGGGGGCGAACATCGCGGAGAGGCGGTCCCCGGCCGCCAGGATCAGGCCGATGAGGAGCAAAACGGCCGCTATGAAGGGGATCGCGCGAATCCTCGGTTTTCTCATCATCACCTCACCCCCGATGGGAACGAACATGCAGGGATTGCCTGCCCGGCTGCAAGAGTAATTCCCGGGAGCCATAATATCATTGTAAGGCGAATGCAGATTCACCGGAAAGTGGTGAATCTGTCACCGTCATCGGGGGAAAGTTCCAGAATTCCGTCAGGCAGGCCAGGGCCGATTCCCCATTCCGGTATTTCGCCCCGAGAGCGCCGTGGCCGGGGTGGAAATCAAGGCCGGCGCCACCGTGGGAGCAGCCGAAAGGGTGGATATTTTCCAGCACCTTGACAATATGCACGCATGTACATACAATTTTATGATGAAGCTCGATTGGGATCCAGCCAAAGCGGCTTCAAACCAACGGAAACACAATGTTGATTTCGCCGATGCGGTATCGGTGCTCGACGACGACCGGGCAGTCACCATTCGAGAGTGTGTTTCAGGCGAGGAGCGCTTTGTCACTTTAGGGATGAATGCCCTGGGCCGTCTGTTGGTTGTAGTCTATGCCTGGCGTGGCGACACCATCAGAATCATATCGGCCAGGCGGGCGACACCACATGAGAGCCATCAGTACGAGGGTTAGATCATGAAAAAGGAATACGATTTCTCGCATGGCAAGCGGGGCAGGGTCCTCAAGGCGCCTCCCGGAAAGACCCGAATTACGATTCGCATTGACGATGACATCCTGGAATCATTCCGCGCCCAGGTCCACGCCGCAGGGGGGGGCAGCTATCAGGCGTTGATCAATGAAGCTTTGCGCCGGCATATCGAATCGATGGAGGAACCGCTGGAAGAGACACTGCGCTCGGTGGTCCGGGAGGAGTTGGCCAGGTATGGCGCTGCTCAAAGAGCCAATCCCGACAAGGGCTCCAGCGGTTCACCATGCCGTTAACTGCGATACGTCCGGGAGAACACCTGGCTGAAGAACTCAAGAGCGGCCCGCGCTAGGTTTTCCTGCAAAGGTACCGGATGAAGGAGGCGGGGGCGGCGGTCCTTGACTCGATCTCGAAGCCGGCGCGTTCGATCAGGCCCTCCAGGATCCAGTCGTAGGTGGAGAACTCCGCGGCGGCGTGGCGCGCCGCTTCCAGCCGCATGCCGGGAAGCGACGCGCAGAAGCGCTCGAAGCATTCTTCGGGAGTCTCGTCCGGGGAGAGGGAAAACACCACGTCCCCGAGGAGAAACCGCCCCCCGGGCCGGAGAACCCGGGCGACGTTGAGAAGGGCGACGAGCTTCCAGGCGTCGGGGAGGTGGTGCAGGGCGGCGCCCGAGACCGCCGCGTTAAAATGCCCCGGAGGAAAGCTCATGGTCAAAAAGCCCGCGTGTTGAAGCCCGGCAAGCTTTAATCCCTCTTCCTGCGCTTTTTCGGCCAGGTAGCGGAGCATGACTTCGGAGATGTCGACCGCAAAGGATTCGAGGCCCGCCCGGGCGGCGGCGCGGGCGAATCGCCCGGTGCCGCACCCGATCTCGAGGACCTTCGAGCCCGGCGCGAGCTCGAGAAGCGCCAATGTCTGCTGATTTTCCCGGTTCACGTCGCGAAAGGACGCCATGCGCGCGTCATAGGCCGCCACCTCGGCGGTGTCGGCGTAGTCGGTTCCCACCTGCCGCATTTCGTTCCACATCCAGTCGGGGTTGCCCACGGTTTGCCTCGTCATGAAAGGGGACCCATCCGGGGTTTCAATTTTTGTTCCGCGTCCGCGAGCGAGGCGTAGCCGAGCGCGCGCACGAGGTGGCCGTAGATTTTCTCGGACAGGCTCTCGCCCCGGTCCCGCATGGCCACAAGGTCGCGCCGCAGCAGCCCCAGGGTGCGGGGGGAGTAGGTTTCGAGCTCGCCGCGGGTGTAGGTTTCAAACGACGTCATCTCGGCCCGGGTGCGGTCGTCGGTGAGGGGGCGCGCGCCGCCCATGACGGCGGGGTAGTCCCGGAACATCGCGCGCTGCCACTCCATCTCGCGGCGCACGATCTCCTCGACTTCCGGGCCGCTTTCCTCCGCCGGGCCCTGCATGCGGGCGTACTTGCGGCGCATCAGGTTCTCCCCCCGCTCCTCGGCCGCGCCGAGGTCCTCGAGGTAGCTGGCGAGAGTCTCCTCGGGCCAGGGGAGGAACTGGGCGCGGCGGTGGAGCCGGAAACCCTCGGGGTCTTCCTGGCACCCGCTCGTCAGGACCGGGTTTACGGTCAAAAACATCCGGAGTTCGATCTCCAGGATCGCTTCGATGAGCCGCTCTTTTTCGTTCATGGTGTCTCCAGTCAGGGGCGCGCGAGTTCCGGGTCGGTGATCCGCGCCCGCACCCGCGGGGCGTGCTCGAGCAGGAAATCGCCGGGGCAGTCCGACAGCCCCTGCCGCCGGAGCTCGTCGGCCAGGAGGACGCAGGTTTCCTCCATGATCTCCTCCCGGCGCGCCGGCTCGGACGACTGCACCAGGGCGCCGACCCGCTCGTGGACGGCGCTCCCCAGGAGCGGCAGGTCCCGCACGGCGCGGTGGAGCCATTTGTAGAAGGGGGCGTAGCGCCGGTTGAGGAGGAACACCAGCGCGATCGCGTCGGCGCAGAACTTCACCGCGGAGTAGGCGGCCGCAAACGGTTCGGCGCGGCGCACGGAGCGGGCGAAGTTGTACTGCCCGGTCTGGCCGACGGAGAGGCAGAGATCGGCGATTCTGCTGAGGCGCACGTCCTCGGGATAGTCGAGCAGGGCCTGCCGCCAGCGGGTGAACCCCCCCTCGGGGTCGGCGAAGACTTTGCCGTTGGTGCAGGCGGCCAGGTTGGCTTCGGGGATCCGCAGCCACTCCCGGAGGGTTTCGGGGGGGCGCCGGAGCCCGGTGAAGCGGCGGAAGAAGTCGGAGGTGCGGCAGGGGCCGACGCGCCACTCCTCCCCCGGGCTGGCCTTGCGGGGGCCGAAGCCCATGAAGAGGGGGGGGAGCTCCAGGTACGCCTGCCGCAGGCGCTCGCCGATCTCGAGGTACTCCTCGTCGCCGAGCCAGAGGCAGAAGGCGGGGCCCCAGTCGTGGTCGCGCGAGATCGCGTCGTCCAGGCCGAAACACTCCGAACCGGGCCCGGCCAGGCCCGCCGCCAACCGCTCCTCCCAGCCCGCGAAGCGGGAGCGCAGCATCGGGAGCCCGACCGCGCGGTAGTAGCTTTCGGCGAGCTCCAGCCCCTTCATTCCGCTGTCCCGAGCGCCGCCTCCAGCCGGTCCGCGTTCGCGGCCGCCAGCGCGCGCTTCTCCTCGCAGCCGGACCGGGCGTAGAGCCCGACCGCCTCGCGGTAGCAGCGGAGGGCCTCCGGGTAGTCTTCTTTCATGTACCGGGCGTAGGCGAGGTTGGTGCACTGGTCGGCCGCCCGCTCCTCCATCCCCAGGCGCCGGTAGAGTTCGAGCGCCTTCTCGTAGCCCGCGAGCGCCGCGTCCGGCTCCCCCAGGTCGCGGTGGACCGAGCCGATGTTCCCGTGCTGCTCGGCCACGTGCAGGAGCTCCCCTTCGGCCTCGAAGCTCCCGAGCGCCGACCGGAAGCCTTCGAGCGCCTCCGCGAGGCGTCCGAGCCGCACCAGCGCCAGCGACCTGTTGGTACAGGCGCGGGCCCGGCCCCGTTCGTCCCCCGCAGCCGCGAACCCCGCTTCGGCCCGGGTGAAGGCCTCGAGCGCCTCCGCGTGCTCCCCGCCCGCGGCGAGCGTGTACCCCTTTTTCATCTCCTCTTTGGCGGTTTCCATCTCCATCTCCCCATGAACGCAACGACCCGGACTGCAGAACAGTACTGCGACCCCCTACCCCGCAATCCCCCTATGGGCATAGGCGGATAAATCCAGCAGGAACGGGTGTTCCTTGAATAGCTCGAGCCCCTTTACCATTTCACCTGCGCCATCATTTCATCCAGGGAAGCCGCAATCCGTTCGTCGGGATCGTTCTTCAAGGACAGGAAAAGAGAAAGGCGATCGACCACATCCTCCTGGGCAAACCACTGCGGCGGATAACTCCATATCTCCACTTCCGAGGTTCCGGGCTCCCGGTGAGGTATTTTCTCGATTCCCGTGGTTTTCTGGAGCGCCGTCCATTCGCCCGTTGTCACGGCGAAAATCGGGTGTTCCGGTGCGGCGAGGTCGGTATAGCGGGCAAGTCCGGTCAGACCGGAGAACGGCCCGGGACGATGGTTGGGCGGCAACTTTGCCAGAACTTTCTCCCTGACAGGGCTACGCATCAGCGGCTGAGCCTGGTCCCAGAGCTCTCTTCGGGTCCGGGGCACATACAGGCATCTCTCCCGGCCTTCCTTGAAAATGCCTACTAATCCCGCCCCCTCCAATTCACTGAATGCCCGCGTCATCGTCATCGGGGTATAGCCCAGTTCCAGCGCCGTCTCCAGCGGTGTCAATCGATCACCCGGAGCTCTCCGCAGCAGCATATGAATGAGCAGTGCTTGTGTGGAGGGTTTTAAAGTCAGTGTTCCGGCGAGGGCCTTGCGATAGTGTTCCCTCAGATCGATTCCCAGCATGGGCAAATACATCTGGTTGCCGGGTATCACGAACGGGACTTTTTGCTCTATCAGTCGCTTGCGGTTGTATGTTGTCACCTGATTGCGAACATAGACGATTTCGCCGTTCCAGTATTGCAGAAGCTGATCCAGGTGCTTTCGAACGGTGGCGGGCGCCGGTTCTCTTTCGCCCTGATCCATCACGAGGAGGCAGGGAGCTTCCAGAATGCGGGTCTCGAAGAAGGCGTACTGGTCCCTCAGGAAAAACGGCAACCGGGCGACTTGCGGCCACGGCTTGGTGGTGACATGCAGATCGAGCACGTTATGTACATAATGCTCAAACTCGATCAGCTCTTTCGCCATGACAGCCATGATAACACATATATTGCACAATAACCCAATGAAGGTTATTGTGCGTGGCAGGAGTTCCCGGGCTTCAATTGCGCCCTGGGGTCCTCGGGCTCGGGGAGCGCAAGGACGCTGAGCGATGCTCCGAACGATCTCGATGTTGATATCTTTCAGCAAAGCCACGGGGCCCGCCTGCCGCCGGTGAGGACCCCGGCTCGCCTATTCGGCAAACGTCATCTTCCACCGCTTATGGGGATTCCAGAACTCCACATCGTCGGGATCGAAATAGTCGGGATCGCAGGGCCAATAGTTTTTTAAATGACCCTTCAGCCATTCCACGTGCTCCCGGTATTCCGGACCTTGGGAACCGGCAAGGATCTCGAGGTGCTCATGGTAGCCCGGCACCCCGCCGCAATCCTCGGGCGGGCAGGCCCGTCCCCCGTCGATGCACCGGGGATACTTGAGGGTCTTGTCTTTCAGCAGAATTCCCTCCAGGAGGACATCGTGCAGCCACGAATCTCCAAAATCGTATTCATAGAGCGCCGTCTTGCCCGGTTCGGTAAAATATGCCGCAATCGGAAACTGCCAGCCCGGCAGGATATCCAGGTCGAATGAACCATCATCCGGGATGCCGAGGATCGTATCCTTGCGTTTATGCGGCATTCGGAAGCGAAACGAATGCAGGTGGCAGTCAAGCCAGCCCATCGCGTCCTGTACGGCCACGTGCAGGTCCCAAAAGGAATAATTGGAGGGGGTTTGAATCACCCTCCAGATGGGCGGTTCGATTTCTCTTAAAACAATCCTGAACTGATACACGGTATGGTTCCGGGCGTTCATCATGAGCTTCGGCTCCTGGCTCCGGCCGGCATATCCGACAATGGCGCTCCGCCTGAGGCGCCGGCACGGCATGCGACCATACTACGATGTGGCCGCAGTTCGTTCAAGAATGCGCCGAAAACTCAAAAAGGACCGTTATAGAGGACGATCGGGATGGGTGGAAACGAAATCAGAAGAAGGGCTCATTTCCTCCTTCGCCAGGCGGCCAGGCCGATCATCCCAAGCCCCGTGCCGAGGAGCAGGAGGGAGGCGGGTTCGGGAATGGGTGTCCCCACCATGGCTTTGGCGTAGAAACTGATCGATGGAGGAGCGTAGCCCGGTTCGTGCGCGTGCATGGCGGGATTCAGGAGGCTGGCAGTGCCGAAGGTCGTCAGGCGCACCCAGCGGGTGGCGACGTCATCCACGAACTGAAAGTTGAGCTCATTGGAGTACTCGCCGGCGAAGGCATCCGAATCGGAAACCAGCGCGCTGCTTCCGGCCAGAAGGTTCGCCGCGGTGGACCCGGAAAAACTCGGTTCCTGAAACATGACCTCCGAGCCCGGGGCGAACGACTCGAAGCCCTCGGTGGCCGTACCGGTGCTGTCCGTATTGGAAATGTTGTCGATCCACAGCCGGATGGGCGAGGTGACCCCATCCGAATTGAGGATGCGGATATGCTCGAGCGACACCCAGTCCGTATCGAGCACGCCATCGGCGGTGGTGCCCGCAAACGGGGTCAGGGTGTCCGTTGCAGGGGTGAAAGTGAACAGCTGCCAGGTGCCGTCGGCGGTGAGAACCTGGCCATCCCGGTTGACCCACTCGATGCCGCCTGAGGTGCCCGCGTTGCTGAAGGCGGGACCGATCCCTCCGGTTTCCCGGATGCCGATGGACAGGTCGAAGCTCTCCGCAAGGGATGAACCGGCGCAAAGCAGGATGACCATGATGGTTAGGAGACATAGTTTTTTCATGATCGGGCTCTCCTGAATGGTTCTGATCATGTCCCGGTTCGGGACACACGCCTTCACTTGGAAAGACTGGTTGCCTTATTCAAAGCAATAACCGATCCGCAGCCTCAGGAGGCGCGGCTTTTTCCGCCGGAATCGCCTAACTCGTGACTAAGAGCTTAGTTACGGCAGGCGAGAGCCCGAGGCCCCTCGGGTCATGGCTCGATCCTGTCGATCGCAGCTGTAAAGCTTGCTTACAGTATTCCGCAATCCAATTTCCGGGAATTTCACTAAGTAACGAAGAATGAAGACCATGGACAGGATGCCGCCGTTTCGCAGCCTATGTAAGTTTTCCCGACGCTCTTTCCGGGAGGCAAAAGAGGAGAACATTCCGGGGGGCATCCATGAGCGATGACGCCGGCCGGCCCGTCAGACGGCCATCAAGGCCAGGGGAACGTGTTTTGCGATATGGACAAAATCGCCGTCCATCGACAGCAGGGAGAGTGCGTGACGCAGACATAGCCGTGTCCAAAGCACATCGATCGTGCCGGCCTCCCGGGCCGTTGAATCCCTGCAGCAATTCCTGGAGGATCAGCTTGGTAGTGAACACATACATGCGCGGCAATCAAAAAACCATCCGGCCGATTTCGATGGGAAAAGGGGAGCAGCAAAGCAGGGGCGGAGTCGTCCCGGATCCCCCGCACTCCTCGGGCGGGCGAGTCGGCCTCCGCTGAGCGGCAGATCACCGCCGTCCGGGTTGCGGGTGTCGGCGCAAACGGGGTATACTTAACGGTAAAGAGCTCTCAAAACGACGGTTTTGCCCGGGATGGCGGATGGAAAAGGCCAGCTGTGACGGGAGTTCCGGACATCATCGGGCTCGGGGAACGCAATGACGCTGAGCAAGCAGGAGAATCTGCAGGAGCTGCGCCTGGTGCGCGAACAGGAAAAGCCGGCTCCGCTGACGGATGACGATTGCGACCAGTTTGATTCAATCTACATCGGATCGAAATATGCAGGCGACTCCTCCTTTGCCGGGTTTCCAGCTGATGCCACCGTGCCATGACCAGGAAGAAACTCACAGCGGACATGAAAGATGATCTGCCGAAAGGCGAAATCCTGGTCTATCAGACAGAAGACGGCAGAATTAAGCTGGATGTCCGGCTGGAAGACGAGACCGTCTGGCTGACGCAACAACTCATCGCCGAGCTTTTCCAGACGACGGTTCCCAATATAAGCATGCATATCCGCAACATTTATGGGGAGGGGGAACTGGCTCCGGAGGCAACTGTTAAAAAATTCTTAACAGTTCGCCGGGAGGGAGACCGCGATGTTCGCCGGGAACTGGATTTTTATAATCTCGATATGATCATCTCTGTCGGCTACCGCGTTAAAAGCCTCCTTGCCACGCGCTTCCGCATATGGGCAACGCAGCGGCTGAAAGAATACATCGTCAAGGGTTTCACCATGGACGATGAGCGGCTGAAGAATCCACCGATTAAGGGCTCCCCTGTGCCCGATTACTTCGATGAAATGCTGGCCCGCATCCGTGATATCCGTGCCAGCGAGCGCCGAATGTATCTGCGCGTGCGGGAAATATTTGCTGTAGCGGCGGACTACGATCCGGGCGAGAACGAAACAACCAGATTTTTCAGCATCATCCAGAACAAGCTTCATTTTTCCTCTACGGGAATGACTGCCGCCGAACTGATTCAGTCTCGTGCCGATCACGGGTTGCCGAATATGGGATTGACCGCCTGGAAAGGCGAAGAGGTTCGGAAAACAGATGTAACCATTGCCAAGAATTATCTTAAGGAAGATGAAATCGAGGAGTTGAACCGCATTGTCACAATGTGGCTGGACTTCGCCGAGGATCAGGCCAAGCGGCGCAAACAGGTATTCATGAAGGATTGGGAACAGAAGCTGGATGAATTCCTGCGATTCAACGAACGTCGAGTGCTTCCCAACGCAGGCCGCGTCAGCAAGCAGGACGCTGAAGATCATGCCAAAACGGAATTCGACAAATACGAAATTCGGCGACGCGAGCACAAGGAATCCAGGGGCGAATGGGAAACGATCCGACAACTTGAGAATGCCGAAAAAATGCTTGCGGAAGGAAAAGGCAAGAAGCGCGACGTTTAAAGAAATCCGGGAACAACCATGCCGGAGGGAGCCAATGCGGATCAGAAAGCCACGAACTGCACGCCTGGATGAGGTCATTATTTCAAGAGAAGGGGAGTACGCCAATATTGAATTTCGAGAACCGGGAATTTCGGGCGTGAATCTCAAGCTCGGCCTCAAAGTGCAGACCATGACGGACAGGCAGATTCTCATCGCATTCAACCGGAGCGTTCGCGCCATGGAGGAAATGTCGAGAAATTACGTGCACAGACCGGTCGAAATTCCGGCCGGAAAACCACAGATCCGATACTTCGCGGCCGGGGATCAATGGGTTCCAAGAGGCGATGTTCTTCGTTGCGTCATCGAAGACGGAGGGCCTGATGGTGAAGCGATCATCTGGATTGATGACCGGGAGTTATCTTTGAAGGATTTTGGCCGGCTGCTGACCACCCATGCCGGTTGGGGAATGAGAATCGTGTTTGTTCCCGACAACGATCTCGAATCCATGCATCCGATAGAAATGCGCGAGCCGGAAGAGGATCCTCGGAGCTGACAGCGGTAATGTCAGCGTAATGGGAACCTGCCGGGATAACGCAAATGGGACCCGATCCCGCGATCGGCCACGCACGCCGTGCGGGAACCGGGGGCGCCGCTTTTTTACCGCTTCTTCCTTCCCTGGAACGCCCGATTGACCGCCTCGAGGTCGAACGCCTTCGGGTCATAATCGCCGCCGGACCATTCCCGCATCCATTTGTACTCGGGATGTGAGGCGTCGCCGAGGATCTCCAGCAGACGGTAGAAGCCCCCGACCCCCCCGCAGTCCTCGGGCGGGCAGGCGCCCCGGCCGCCGGTCACCACTGGGTACCTTTTCCCGTTGGAGCCGGGCAGCGCCTTTTCCAGCACGATGTCGTGATACCAGCTGTCCCCGAAATCATACTCGTAGGTTAACTTGTCCTTGGGTTTGCGCAGGACCTGGTCGAGGCGGACCTTGTTTTCGTCCTCCATTTCCGGGCCGAACTCCGGATCGGGCACCCCGTAGCATACCCCCTTCGCCACGAACTGGTGCAGGTGGCAGTCGAACCAGCCCATGGCGAACTGCACCACATCGTGCAGCCGGCCGAGGGTCGTGTCGGCCGGGACCTCCAGCCGCCTCCAGATGGGGGGTTTCGTGCGGCAAAGCGTCACCTTGAGTTGAAAGACTTTTTTCTCCATAGGTTGCCTCCGGTCATCCTGTACTGCCTGGTCTCGATAATGCAAAAGGGGCCCGGCGCGACCCACAGTGCCGATATCGCCCTGCACCGGGCCGATTGGTGCGGGATCGTGCCGGTTATGTCATAATGGAAGGCGGAAACCCGGAGTTCAATATGCCGGCGTCGCATGAAGGAGAATTTTCCGAAATTTCATCGATGAAGGCCTATCGGGAGGCCGTCGAGTACGGGATCGATGTCGGTCAACTGGAATTTTTGCTGACGCTGACTCCTGCCCAGCGCCTGAGGCGGCATGACGCCGCGCTCGAACTGGTGCGAGCCGCCCGCGAAGCGGGTATCCGATACTATGGCTTCGACCCTCGATCTCCCGGAGCCGCCTGACGGGCTCCAGGGGATCTCCGGTTGAGGGGACGCTGGCGCCTACTTCGCCGACCTTTTCGATTTCCCGTGGGTGTCGCGGTCGCGCATCGAATACTGGACCTGGTAGAAGCACCCCTTCATCCGATCGCTCGACATCGCCTCCCCGTATTCCCGGACGGCCTCCGAAACCCTCAGGGCGATGCCGTTGAGGATTTTGTCGTCCCCGGCATATCTGCGGATCCGGGCGGCGGTCTGCTCGAGCGTCAGGCGGGCGGCGTCGTAATCGCCGCGCCGGTTCTGCTCCAGGGCCTTTTCGCGCGCCCTCGCGGCGAAGATTTCGGCGACGGCGGCGTCCACCGCGCGGTCTCTCGCCTGGCGGTCGTTGGCGGCGTGGTCGGCGAAGGTCCAGTCGAGGGTGGCCGGGGGGAAGTCGAGGGCGCCTTCGCGGTCGGCAAAGGCGAACCCGACCGAGAGAGTCCCGCCGGCCGCCCCGGCGGGGAAGCGCAGCTCGAGGACGAGGGAGAGCTCCTGGCCCGAGACCAGGTTGCCGAGATCGATCGCGACCGTGTCTCCGGAACGCTCGTAGGCGTAGGGGTTGAGCGGCTCGGCGGTCACCTCGGGCGGGAGCGAGAGCCGCAAAGAGGCGCCGCGGGCCGCCACTTCCAGGGTTTCCCCCAGTTCGCTCGCCAGGAAATCGGGGATCTGGAGCGCTTTCTGGACGTAATAGGAGTGGCCCCCCCCGCCGTTTGCCATCTTCTGGAGCAGCACCTCGTCGAAATCGGCGCCGACGCCGAAGGTCGAGGTCAGCACCCCCCGCTTTCGCAGTTCCGCGGCGTGCCGCCCCAGTTCCTCCCCGTCGGTGATCCCCACGTTGGCCAGGCCGTCGGTCAGAAGGAGGCATTTGGCCGGGACGGAGTCGTTGCCGTAAAGGGCGGCCTGTTCGCACCCGCGCAGCCACCCGCCCCCCAGGTCGGTCGAGCCCCGGGGGGAGATTCTCGCCAGCTTCCTGCGCGCCGCCTGTTTCGCTTCCGCCGAGGCGCGGGTCGATTCCATCAACAGGTGGATCCGGTCGTCGTACACCACCACGCTGAACCGGTCCTCTTCCTGGAGGAGCCCGAGCGCCCGGTCGACCGCCTCCCGCACCAGCTCGAATTTCCGGTCCCCGTGCATGGAGCCGGAGCGGTCCAGGACAAAGGAGATGTTGGCGGGCACGCGCCCCTCCCGGGGTGGGGCGGCCGGGACGGTCAGTTTCACCAGGGCGTAACGGCGGCTCCCCCCCGCGGTGCGGATGAGGGCGCGATCGGATCGGATGTTCATGGTCATTCCTCCGTAAGGATGTCCCTGGCGAGCTGGATCAGGGTGTCGATTTTTTTTTGGTCACTGCGCGCGAGCGGGCGCCGGACGTGCAGCTCGACGTCGGGCGCCAGGGTGATCCGGTCCCAGCGGGAGCGCTCCGCCGAGGGGCGGGACGGGTAGGGCTGGGCCGGTTCCATGGCCATCATCCTGCACGAGTCCCGGGCCAGGGAAGGGGAGCTCCCGAGGACGCTCCGGACGTAGTCGACGGCCGAGGCCGGGGCCGGTTTCCGCTCCTGGTCCCCGAGCAGGCCGAGGACCTCCCCGTCGTCGAGCGGCTCGATCCGGCGGCGGATCTCGGCCAGGGGCAAGTGCTCTTTCTGCAACAGCTTGATCAGTTTGAGCCTCGCCACGTGCCCCGGGCCGTATTTGGGCCCCGGCCCGGCCGAACCGGCCGGGGGGAGGAGCCCCTGCTGGATGTAGAAGTGCACCGTCCGCGGGGTCACCCCCGATGCCGCGCACAGCTCCTTGAGGTCGTAGATGTCCTGGGTCATGGTGCCCTTAATATAACAGTGAAACGTAGCGCTGTCAAATTAAAAAGCGCTCCGATTTCTCCAGGGGGGGGCCGGAGACGACCAGGAGGTTCCTGAGCGTCCCGGTGTCCAGCCGGTTCCCGCACTCGGCGCACAGCTCGAGCAGGCACTCGCTCGAGATCACCGTGACGACGCCGTCCGGGGCCTCCCCGGTGCGGTCGACCTGTTCGATGTTGTGGTTGAGGGTGACCATGGCGCTGCCGTAGGCGATCCCGCGGCCGCACCAGTCGCAGGTGGTGAAAAAGTCGTCGCTCTCGCTCATGCTGTCCCCTCCCGGTTTGTCCTGTTACGGAACCAGGATAAGGGGAGGGAGTGACATCCGGGGTCCGTTCCGGGAGTCTTTTTCGCGGGAGAGCGCTTTATTTTTTGGGGAAGTACTTCACTTTTTGCAGGTCCTTGAAGTCGGAATCCTGGGTCCAGACGAGGGCATCAAACGCCTGCGCCGTAGCCAGGATGATGCTGTCGGCCATGGGAATCTGGTGCCGGAGGCTGAGCCGCGACGCTGCGATGGCCAGCGGCGGGCTCAGATCGACCGTCCTTCCTTTCTGCATGGCCGCGACCGCCTGAATGGCCTGATTCTCGCCGGCCTCCCGCAGAATGACTTTGAAAACTTCGTACAGGGTGATCGTCGGAACGACGAGCGCATCCGGATCGGCAAGGGGGGCGGAAAAGTGCCGGGCGTTGGGCTCATCGGCGAAGTACGCGAGCCACCCGGAGGAATCGACAAGGTTCATACCCTGTCCTCCTCCCTGCGGAAATCCGTATCGATGCCCTTGACGAAGCCGCGCAGTTCGCTGATATCGCGCTCCGGTACAAGCTCGATGCGTCCGGCGTATTCGACAATCCGCAATTTCTGTCCGGGCCGGAGCTGCAAAGCTTTCCGGATAGTCTTTGGGATGACGATTTGAAATTTGGGCGAAACGGTTACCGATTGCATGACAGATACTCCATCGATCTATTATGGAATACAATAATCCGATCGATGCCGATTTGTCAATGCTGAGGGCCCTGGCGCCCCGTTACCCGGAAAAACCCCGTTTCCCGGGGATCCTTGTGTCCAGGATGGCGGAGTCGGGCTGCCTGGATGTCGGCGGCGGCAAGATTCGGGTAGCCGTCCAGCAGGTCGGCTTGGGTGGTTCCTTCGCTCAACGTCCCCTCGCGTACTCCGCCGCGTTCTCCCCCGCCACGCGGCCGGAGATGAGGGCGAAGGCGGAGGCGATGCCGGAGGTGTCCCGCATGCTGTAGCTCTCGGCGTGCAGGCCGCCGGCGTCGAGCCCCGCGACGTAGAGGCCGGGGACGGGGCGGCCGAAGGGGTCGACGGCCTCGGTGCGGTGGTTGATCCTGACCCCCCCCAGCGTTCCCAGAAAGCAGGTGCGGGCGCGGGCGGCGTAATAGCGCGGGCCGCGAAGGGGGAGGAGATACTCCGGGTCCTTGGCGAATTCCTCGTCGTAGCCCCGGGCGCAGAAGCCGTTGTAGCGCTCGACGGTGGCCCGGAGCACCCGCGGGTCCACTTCCATTTTGAGGGCGAGCGCCTCGACCGAATCGGCGGCGAAGAACTCCGGGGAGCCGAGGGCGAGGAAGCGCCCGAGCTCCCGCTCGAGGTCGAGGAGGCGGCAGCCGGGGGGGACCACCGTCCCCATCCCCCGGAAGATCCCCTTGGTGATGAAGTGCTCCTTGATCGCGTCGTCGAAGAGGCAGAAGGTGTAGCCCTGCCCGTAGCGGCGGTTGACGTTTCCCAGGGAGGTGTCGTAATAGGCGATCCCCTCGTCGCAGAACCGTTCCCCCATGGGGTCGACCCACAATACCGGCTGGATGGCCGCCCCTTCGACCGGGTTCATGAAGGGGAACTCCGGCCCGAAGGGGGCCACCCGGATCAGGTGGAGCACCCCCATCCCCTCTTCGGCCGCCCCCAGCTCCCACGCCATGCGGATGCCGTCCCCCGTCTTCCCCGTGTTCCCCATCGGCGTCACCGTTTGGCCGAGCTCGAGGCCCGCGTATTTGCGGATCCACCCGGGGTGGTTGGCGTAGCCGCCGCTCGCGATCACCACGGCCCGGCAGGCAATCTCGGTCCGCCGGCCGTCGAGAGCGACCGCCACCCCCGCGGGCCCCTTCTCCCCCGCAATCACCCGCTCGACCGGGGCGCTCTTGTGGACCGTGACCCCCAGCTCTTCCGCCCGGCGCGCCAGGGCGCGGACCACCGCCTGCCCCCGCCCTTCGACCACGTGATAGGTCCGGGGCGCGTCGGGCATGTTGATGGTCACGTCCCGGAACTCCACCCCGAGCGCGCGGAGCCAGTCGATGGTCCCGGCGGAGCGGTTGATGAGGGCCCGGACCAGGCGCGCGTCCGAGCGCCAGTGGTTGTATTCCATGAAGTTCCTGAACGCCTGGTCCCGGGAGTAGGCGATGTAGCGCTCCTTCTGCATGGCGCTGCCGACGGCGAAGATCCCTTCGAAGAAATTGGAGGTCCCCCCGAGGGACGGCTGCTTTTCGAACAGGGCCACGCGCGCGCCCGCCACTGCGGCCTCGATGGCCGCGGCGAGCCCCGCCGCCCCCGAACCCACGACGACGACATCGGTCTCCGGTTCACTCATGGGCGCCTCCGGACCGTTTCAGGCTGCGGACGATGTCGCTGATCACCGCCCCCGACACGTCGACGACGGCCGCCCCGCCGTCCACGGGGATGGCGGCCCCGGTGAGGAAGGAGGCGTCGTCGCTCGCGAGAAAGGCGCAGATGCCGGCCATCTCTTCGGGGAAGGCCACGCGGTTGAGGGGGACGTCCTTCTGGAAGCGGGCGAAGACGTCCTCGACGCCGGTGCCGAGCTGCCGGGCGAACGCGGCCATGTTCTCGGTGAACATGGCCGTGCGCGTGGCCCCGGGGCAGATGACGTTGCAGCGCACGTTGCGGGGGCCGTAGTCGAGCGCCGCCTGCTGGGTCAGGCTGACGAGCCCCCCCTTGGTCGCGCAGTAGGCGGGCATCTCGGAGTTGCTCCTCAGGCCCGCCAGCGAGGAGACGTTCACCACCGAGCCACCCCCCGAGCGGATCATGTGGGGGATGCACGCCTTCATCATGAGGAAGGGGCCGGTGAGGTTGACTTCGAGCATCCGCCGCCACTCGGCCGGGTCGAGGTCCACCACCCCCGCGGGGTCCTGGTCCAGGGCGGCGTTGTTGACCAGCACCTGCAGCCCCCCGCCGAAGGAGAGGGCGGCCTCGACCATCCGCTCCACGTCTTTTTCTTCGGACACGTCCCCGGCGCACGTCTTCACGGTACCGGGCGGCAGCGATCGTGCCACCTCCTCGAGCGGCTCCCGGCGCCGGCCGGTGACGCACACCCGCGCCCCGCACCCGACGAAGCGGCGGGCGACGGCTTCCCCGATCCCGGTGCCGCCGCCGGTGACGATGGCGATTTTGCCGCTCAGGTCCATGATGCCTCCGGAAGATTCCCCTGGATGACGATGCACGCGATTTCGGTGTCGGCCCGGCCAGTGTAAGACCGGCCGCCGGCGCTGGCAAGGCAAATAGGGGTGCCGATCAGCCCGGGCGACGGGCCGTTGACGTCATATGCATAAAAGTTTAAACTTATGCATATGGAGGCCGCCCATGAGAACGACTCTCGATCTGCCCGAGGATCTGATCGCTGAAGCGATGCGGGCTACCCGGATCAGGACGAAAACCCGACTGATCATCACCGCCCTGGAAGAGATGGTGCGAAAATCCAGGATCGCGGGCCTGAAGGAATTCAGGGGAAAACTGGATCTGGACATCGACCTCGACGCTCTCAGGGGCCGTCGGTGACGGTCCTGGTCGATACCTCCGCGTGGATCGACTACTTCCGGGGTGGCAGCGATTCGTCCAGACTCGATGTCCTGATCGAAGAGGACCTGATCGTCACCAACGACCTCATCCTTGCCGAGCTGGTTCCTTTCCTGAAGGTTCGCAACCAGCGCAAGCTCATGGAGCTTCTGTCGAGCGTCAGGCGCCTGCCGCTGGAGATCGACTGGCAGGAAATCATCGAGGTTCAGACCAGGTGCCTGAGACAGGGTCTGAACGGAATCGGCATTCCCGATCTGATCATCGCGCAAAACGCGAAGCAGCATGGGTGTGAAGTCTTCTCCCTCGATGGACATTTCGTCCTGCTGAGGAAGTTGGCGGGACTCCGGGTGAGCTGACCTATTTCGCGGCGCCCTTGGGGTGTTTGGCGAAAAACTCGAAGATCGCCGGCATCCCGTCGCCGATCACCGTGCCGTGGTCCCCTTCGGGCAGTTCGACGTAGACGTGCTCCATCTTCAGTTCCTTCATGGCCTCGGCCCAGGTGCGGGTGTTTTCGACCGGCACGGCCGTGTCCTTCCCCCCCTGCACGATCATGACGGGGATGCCCGCTTCCTGCATCCGGCCCAGGTGGTCCTTTTGCTTCGGCTGCATCATGAAGGCGGCGGGGGCGATGGCGGCGACGGCGGCCCAGTCGGAAAGGTGTCTGGAGCCCAGGAACAGGGCGCCCGCGCCCCCCATCGAGTGTCCCAGCAGGTAGGTGCGCTCGGGGTCGACGTTGAATTCCTTCCGCATCATCCCGAGCACGGTCAGGACGTCCTTTTCGCTCAGCTCGGCCAGGTCGGGCGGCTCGACGGAGCCGCCGCCGAACACGATGACGGGGGAGCCGTACCACCCCCCCACGTTGTAGCCCAGGGGAGCTACGACGATGTATCCCCCCTCTTCCGCCAGGTCCACCACCCGCTCGCGCAAGAGGAAATTCCCGTCCCCCCCCAGGCCGTGCAGCGCCACGACGAGCGGGTTCTTCTTCGCGGGAGAGACCTTCGAGGAGACGTAGAGCACGTAGGTCAGGGTCTCGCCCGTCGGCTCGAACCGGTAGCTCCGCTGCTCTACCCTGGGATCGGGCTTGATCTGCATCGGCTGCTTGGGCATCGGGCCGCGCTTCGGTTGCGGCGCCTGGGCGGAGGCGAAGGGAATGACGGCCAGGGCCACGAGCAGCCCGATGACGGGAAGCGAACGGCACAGGGTACGGATGGGATAGGTTCTCATGGTCTCCTTTTATTGCTTATGGAAATTCCAGCGTGATTTCGGGCTTTCGGGATCGAACCGGGCCAGGGTCGGGGTGCTGCGCCCCGCGGCGGTGAGCGCCAGCGGCTCCGGGTGGCCGGGGACCGCCTTGGGCATGATGCGGTAAGTGCCGTCCGTCAGCTGGTCGATGCGCCACAGCTCCGCCGGGCTCCCGGTAAAGGCGGGGAGCGCCACGACCTCCCCTTCGGCCGTCGCCGCCAGGGTGCGCTCGGTGCCGGCCACGCTGATCCGGAACCAGGGGGAGCCGGGATAGCCCCCCGCGCCGGCGACGGGGGTGATGGTCCACTTCTGGTGCGGCCGCATCATGAAGTCCCCGATCCGGAGGTCGAGGTCGCCGGCGGGCCACGTCGCCGCCACGTCGGCCAGCGTTTGCCCGGCGACCGGGGTCACGGGGCCGGCCGGGCGGCCGAAGCCGCGCATGGCGCCGGGCATGCGGACGAAATCGACCGCCAGTTCCAGGGCGAAGCCGCTCCGCTCCGACTGGATCGCGTAGGTCCCTTCCCGGAAATTCTCCCCGGCCACGGGCCAGGCGTCCTTCCAGAGGAGCGGGCGGATGTCGAGCACGCTGCGCCCGCCGCGGTCGAGGTCGGCCTCGTAGTGGCAGGAGAATTTCTGCACGCTGTCCCCCAGGTCGAGCAGGCCGAAGTGGCCGGGGCCGACGAAGCGGCCGCTCGCGCCCACCACCAGCTTTCCCCCTCCCCGGAGCGCGGGCACCCCCATGTGATCGAGGTAGGGGCCGGTCACCTGCCGGGATCGGGCCGCGCGGATGTTGTAGGTGGAGTTCGCCCCGTCGCAGCAGGTGCCGTGGGTGCCCAGGAGGTAATACCACCCCTCCCTGTACATCATCGCGGTGGCTTCCATGTCGATGGCGAGGTTCACCGGCTCGCTCTTCGGGACCCGCTTGGCGCTTTTGGGGTCGAGCTCGACGATGCGGATGAAGCCGAAGTAGGTCCCGTAGGTGAGCCACAGCCGCCCCGTTTCGGGATCGAGGAAGAAGGCGGGGTCGATGGCGTCGCAGTCCTCGACGCCGTCGCTCGTGGCGACGACGCTGTCGTCGTGAAAGCCGAAATCGGGCGATTCGGGGTCGAGGGTTTTGCTCCACATCGTGTTGATGGCGCCGGCGTGCCCGCCGGCCAGCCCGCCCCCCTTCGAGGCGTAGGCCACGTAGTAGCGGTCCCCGATCCTGATGGCGTCGGGCGCCAGCCCCCCGCCGGGGCGCACCGCCCCGCCGCGCCAGCTCCAGCCGTCGTCGGAGACCAGGCCGCCCCCGCCGGTGCCGAAGGTGTAGTAGCGCCCCCCGGACTCCATGATGGTCGAGGGGTCGTGGATGTAGGGTTCGCCGTCGAGCGCCGGCGGGCCGGAGGTGAGCAGGGCGGGGACCGTCGCGGCCAGGAGCGCTCCCGCGGCGAGAATGGGCGATTTCATGAAGTTTCTCCTTGGGCCGGAGGGCGGAGGCCGTGGATCGGGAACATCATCGTTCCTGTGGGGGTCCCAGGTTCAGGGTGAGGTCCCGAACCGGCTCCCCGCGTTCGTCGATGAAGCGGACGCAGAAGTCGCTCATGCCGGGGCCGTTGATGACCGCGCCGCGCACCACGTTCGGGCCCTTGTGCAGGGTGAGGCGCCGGGAGACGGCGTCGTCCATGACCATGCGCCGGTCGCCGGAGAGGATGACGGCCTCCGCGCCGTCGAGCCACCACATCGAAGCCGAGTTGGAGCCGACGGCCAGGCGGACGCCGGGGATCTCGCGCGGGGCGTGCACCACGGTCACGGCCTGGAAGAGGACGCCGTAGGTCGGCTTGCCGAGGCCGTAGGCGAAGCGGAAGAGCTTGACGTTGAAATCGCCCGCATCGAGGGCGTGCCACCGCAGCTCCTGGCCGTCCACCGTCACCCGCTCGCCGGGGCGGGGGACGCGGGTGAACAGGCCGGGGAAAGATTCGGGCTTCAGGGCGGCGCGGACGTAGCTGTCGGTGAAGACCGTGTTGGACCGGTTCGGCTTGGGGATCGGCTCGAGCAGGAGCCAGCGCCGGAGGAAGCCGTCCGCGTCCGGCCGCGCGGCGTCCGCGGTGGCGGGCGCGAAGTAGGGCGCGAGGGCGCTCGGCGCGGCGTCGGGCCCGGCGGCGCCGGGCGCGGGGGAAAGGATTTGCCCAACCAACAGGATCCCCGGCAGCGCCATTTTGCGCAAGGTGTGCATGATGGGCCTCTCGCTCGATTTCGGGTCTGGACATGCAGCGGGAACGGCTGTACCCCGCGCTGACCAATCTAAGGGATTCGGACGCCAAAGTCCATCGATTGCTCTTGACGGGCGGAGAAGCGATCCCCTAGAGTGGTAGTTATATAAGAAACGCGGTCGCTTATAGGAGATTGTGGGGGCGCCGGCCGGGTGAGGGACCGGGTTCGCCCGGGACGGGGAGGGACATCTTGGCGAACGGGTACGCGGGGAAGATTCTGAGGGTCGACCTGACGACCGGGACGACCGGGGTGATCGATACCGACCGGTACGAGGAGTTCGGCGGCGGGTACGGGATCGGGACCGCCCTCTTCTGGGACCTGGCCGTCGCCCCGGGGGAATGGGACCTCCGGGACCCGTACGATCCCCGGAACGTGCTCCCCATCATCACCGGGCCGCTTGGCGCGACCGGGGTCCCCGGCGCGGGGAGGACCAGCGTCTGCGGCCTCTCGCCCGAGACCTGGCCCACCTCGGAATTCTGGCGCGCCAACCTCGGCGGCCTCTTCGGCTCGATGATGAAGCTCGCCGGCTGGGACGGGGTCGTCATCGAGGGGCGGGCGGCGCATCCGGTCTGGATCAGCATCGTCAACGACCGGGTCGGAATCGAGGACGCCCGGGAGCTCTGGGGCCTCGACACCTGGGAGACTCAGAACCGGATTACCTCGAGGGTGTGCGGGCACGCGCGCCTGGGCGAAGAGTGGCACGAGGCCGGGGAGGGGTGGAGCACCGCGCGCCCGCAGATCGTCTGCATCGGACCGATCGGGGAGACCCGGTCGCGCCTTGCCGCCCTCGTCTCCGGCAGCGGGATCAGCGCCCGGGTGGGCGCCTACGGCGCCGTCTTCGGGGCCAAGAACCTGAAGGCCGTCAGCGTCATCGGTACCGGTGGGGTGCGGGTGGCCGACCCCGGGGGCCTGGTCGAGGCGCGGCTCTGGCAGATGCGGGGGGCGCGCCCCTATCCCCCGCGGGCCGGGGCGGCCTCCTGCTCCCCCTGCCTCAACGGCGACCGGCGCCGGAGCAACTACTACGGCGGCGAGACCATGTGCGCCTGCCAGGGGTGGCTCGGCGCCGGCCACAGCCAGACCGACCAGGACCGCGCCTCCGAGGAGCTGATCAAGTACGGCATCAGCAGCTGGTCGGCTCACTGGAACCGCGATTTCTTCGAGACGGAGGGGGCGCCCGACTTCTTCCAAGGCCGGATCCCCTCCGACTCCGGCCTCGGCTGGTACCTGAAGTACCTGTACGAGCAGGGGGTGCTCGGCCCGGGCAGGGAGATCGAATCGGCCCCGCTCCCGATGGACCGGATGGACAGCCTCGCCTTCCGGTTGGCGCTGCTCGACGCCGTTGCGCGCCGGGAGGGGATCGGGGACGCCCTGGCCGAGGGCGCCTGCCGCGCGGCGGAACGGTGGGGGAGGCTCGAACGGGACCGGGAGAGCGGCGCGCTGCGCCTCCCCGCCTGGGGGGCCACCAGCCACTGGACCATGCCCTACGCCGAATGGGCCTACGCCTATATGCTGGGGGCGGGGGACCCCGCCTGGCACGGCTTCATGCTCCCCGTCAGCCCCCCGCGCGACGGTTCCTCGCTGGTGGCGGCTCTCGAGAAGCTGGCGCGGCAGACCATCCCCTACACCGGCGACATCTTCATGTTCAACTACGCCTGGAAGGGGGAGGAGGCGTGGAAGACCGGGATCTACTCCCCGCACAAGGCCAAGCAGGTGGCCTGGAGCCGGCACTACTCCTCCTTCTGGCACGAGTCGATGGCCTTCTGCGAGATGTTCCACCACGGGGTGGGGGAGCTGAGCCCGGAGATGGAGATGCGGTACTACCGCGCGGTCACCGGGAGGCACGACTCCTTCGCCGACACCATGCGCGCGGGACAGAAGATCTGGACCCTGGAGCGCGCCGTCCGGGTCATGCACGGGCGCAGCCGGCAGACGGAGGACTTCTTCCCCTACATGTACCGCCCCGGGGCCTCGGGCAAGACCAAGTACGGCGGGGTCCCCATCTATGAAAACGGGGTGTGGCGAAGCGACGACGCGCCCGACATGTACTTCGACCGCAAGGGGGTGGAGGACTTCAAGACCCACTTCTACGCCCTGGAAGGGTGGGACCGGGAGCACGGCTGGCCCACCCGCCGCACCCTCGAGGACCTGGGGCTCGGGCGGATGGTGCCGACGCTGGCCGGACGGGGCCGGCTCGGCGCCGAATCCTAGACCGGCTCGGTGCCGAATCTTAGACCCGGCGTCCGCAGTCGGGTCGTGCCAAATGCAATACTTTTTTGCTATTTGCATGGTTGCCGCGGCACGCGGGACTGCGGCCAATCGCGCTAAATAGAGTCAATACCAACAAATCCATCCTCGATGCCACTCTGGCATGAAAAGTGCTCTGAATAAGGGGTGCCGACCCCCTCCGGGTCCGGAGGTACGGCCGGGTTCCGGGGTCGCGCGAGGGGAATATATGCAGAATGCCGGGGATAGTGGGGCGAACACGGGGCCCTTCGATGATCACTCGGAACGGTACGACCGCTGGTTCGACAGGCACCGGGCGGCGTACCTGTCGGAGCTTCTGGCCCTGCGAACCTTCCTCTCCATGGGTGGTTACGGGATCGAGATCGGGGTCGGCACCGGCCGCTTCGCGGCCCCCCTGGGCGTCCCCCTGGGGCTCGACCCCTCGGAGGCGATGCTCGAGCGGGCCGCGGCGCGCGGAATCAGGACGGTGGTGGGGGTAGCCGAGGCGCTACCCTTCCCGGAGCAGAGTTTCGACTATGTCCTCGTCGTCACGACGATCTGCTTCGTCCGCTCGCCCGAGAAGATGCTCGAGGAGGCCCGCCGGGTGCTCCGGCCGGGGGGGAGGCTCGTGATCGGGTTCATCGATTCCCTGAGCCGCATCGGGAGGGAGTACCTCAAGCACCAGTCGGAGAGTGTTTTTTACCGGGACGCGGTCCTCTACAGCACGGCCGAGGTGGCCGGGATGCTGCGACAGGGCCGTTTCAGGGCGCGGGCATGGGGCCAGACCCTGTTTCACCCCCTCGACGAGATCCGGGAGATCGAAGCCGTGCGCCCCGGCACCGGTGACGGCGCTTTTGTCGTGGTCCGGGCCGTCCGGGCCGGGGAAAAACGGGTGCAGTTGCCGGGGGCGGCCTGGCCCGAGGTGTCCACCCATTCCATTCATATATAAGGGAGAAAAATCCGATGTCCAGTGAAACCGGCAATCATACCGCAGGCGTAGCAGGGGAACGTCGTCCGGGGGGGCGGGAGCAGGATGCCCTCGACCGGCAGGCCCTGCAGTCGAGGATGGCGCAGATCGGGCACAAGATCCTGGTGCTTTCGGGCAAGGGGGGCGTGGGGAAGAGCACGGTGGCCGTGAACCTGTCGGCCGCGCTGGCGATGGCGGGGAAGCGCGTGGGCCTGCTCGACGTCGACATTCACGGGCCGAGCGTTCCCAAGCTCCTGCACGTCGACGGGACCCCCCTCACGGGGAGCGAGAACACCCTCTACCCCGTCAGGGTCGAAGGATTCCCCGGATCGGTCAGCGTCATGTCGATCGGTTTCCTGCTGCGGGAGAGGAATGACGCCGTGATCTGGCGCGGTCCGCGCAAATACGGGGTGATCAAACAGTTTCTGAAGGATGTCGAGTGGGGGAGCCTCGATTACCTGGTGGTGGACGCGCCTCCCGGCACCGGGGACGAACCGCTGGCCGTCGCGGAACTCCTGGATGACTCTGACGGGGCGATCGTGGTCACGACGCCGCAGGAGGTCTCGGTCCAGGACGTCCGGCGCTGCGTCGTCTTCTGCAGGGAAGTGAACCTGCCGGTGCTGGGAGTCGTGGAGAACATGAGCGGCTACACCTGTCCGAAGTGCGGCGAGAGGGTGGGTATTTTCGGCTCCGGCGGCGGGGAGAATATGGCCGGGGAGATGAAGATCCCCTATCTCGGCTCCATTCCGATCGAGCCCGAGGTCGTGGCCTCGGGCGACAGCGGGGTCCCGATGGTCAAGGGGTTCCCCCATTCGGAGACCGCGAAGGCCTTCGGCCGGATCGTCCGCACCCTGCTCGAAAGGGAGCCGCAGGGCGCTCAAAGCGTGGCCGCGGGAAACGGGAAGCCGATGAGGATCGCCGTACCGGTCACCGGCGGGGAGATGTCGTCCCACTTCGGCCAGTGTGAGCGCTTCGTAATCTTCGACGTGGGGGAAGACGGGAAGAGCGTGGGTCGAAGGGAGGAGCTCCTGCCTCCGCCCCACGAGCCCGGAACGTTCCCCCGGTGGCTTCACGAGCAGGGGGCCACGGTCATCATCGCCGGGGGCATGGGTTCCCGGGCCCAGAGCCTCTTCAGCCAGAACGACATCCAGGTCGTGGTGGGCGCCACCGGGGGGGCTCCCGACGTCCTGGTCCGGAACTTCCTGGAAGGCCGCCTGGAAACCGGTGCCGACGCCTGCGATCACTGACCTTGTCCCGGCGGCCGATGCTACGCTTTTGTGATCCCTGCATCCCCGCTCCCGTCTCCTGAGTCCCTGCCCCGAAAAAAGGGGAGTATTCCCCAAAGGGCCCGTTATAGGATAGGGGCACTGGAGGGGGATGACATGATCATGAGAACGGCGATCGGCGCATGGGTGCTCTGGATGGCGCTCGTTCCGGCCCGGGCGGAGACCGGGCGGGAGCTCTGGCTGCGGGAGGGGGGGGCCAACCGGGTCAACATCGTCGCGGGCGGGGAGTCGGCCACCCTCGACATCGCCCGCCGCGAGCTTCTCCGGGGGTGGCGGGGGAAGGCGGGGGGGACGGTCCGGCTCGAGATCGCGGCCGACGCCGGGGTCCGGGGGGACGGCTACCGGCTGACCTCCTCCGGGGTGACGGCGCGCACCGGGCAGGGGCTCCTCTACGGCGTCTACGACCTGCTGCGCCGGCAGCGGACGGGGCGGCCGGCCGGGGAGGAGGTGTCGAACCCCGCCTACGAGCGCCGCATCCTCAACCACTGGGACAACCCGAACGGCACGGTGGAGCGGGGCTACGCCGGCCATTCCATCTTCTGGCGCGGCGGGGATTCTCTGGACGTCACCGACGCCGACCGGGAGCTCTGGGCCGCCTACGCCCGGGCCAACGCCTCGATCGGGATCAACGGCACGGTGATCAACAACGTGAACGCGGCCCCGGAGGTCCTCTCGGACCCCTACCTCGAGCGGGTGAAGGCGATCGCCGACGTGCTCCGCCCCTGGGGGGTGCGCGTCTACCTCTCCGTCAAGTTCTCCTCCCCCGCGCAGCTGGGGAAGCTCCCCACCTCCGACCCGCTCGACGGGCGGGTGGTGGCGTGGTGGCGGGAGCGGGTGGCCGAAATCTACCGCAGGGTGCCCGATTTCGGCGGCTTCCTGGTCAAGGCCAACAGCGAGGGGCAGCCGGGGCCGCAGGACTTCGGGCGGACGCACGCGGACGGGGCCAACATGCTGGCCGACGCGCTGGCGCCCCACGGCGGGATCGTGATGTGGCGCGCCTTCGTCTACAATCCCGAGGACCGGGACCGCGCCCGGCAGGCGTACGCCGAGTTCATGCCGCTCGACGGCCGCTTCCGCCCGAACGTCATCATCCAGGTCAAGAACGGACCCGTGGATTTCCAGCCGCGGGAGCCCTTCAACCCCCTCTTCGGGGCCATGAAGAAGACGGCGGTGATGCCCGAGCTCCAGATCACCCAGGAGTACCTGGGGCATTCCATCCACCTGGTCTTTCTCGGGCCGATGTGGGAGGAATTCCTGCAGAGCGACACCTACGGCGAGGGGCCGGGGAGCAGCGTCGCGCGCGCGACCGACGGGAGCCTCTTCGGGCACGCTCATTCGGCCATCGCCGGGGTGGCCAACGTCGGCCTCGACGCCAACTGGTGCGGCCATCATTTCGCCCAGGCCAACTGGTACGCCTTCGGGCGCCTGGCGTGGGACCCCGGGCTCGCGTCGCGGGAGATCGCCGATGAGTGGCTCCGCCTCACCTTCGCCCCGCGGGGGGAGAAACAGGGGGGGGCGAAAATGGGGGAGTGGGAGGCGAAGTTCCTCCTCCCCGTCCGGGGGATGATGCTCGAGAGCTGGGAGGCGGCCGTCGACTACATGATGCCGCTCGGGCTCCACCACATCTTCGCCGGCGGGCACCACTACGGCCCCGGCCCCTGGTACGCGCCCAAGGGGGTGCGGCCCGACTGGACCCCTCCTTATTACCACCAGGCCGACGCCGGGGGGATCGGTTTCGACCGCACGCGGCGCGGGAGCGACGCGGTCAGCCAGTATGCCGAGCCGCTGGCCTCCCGCTTCGACGACGTGAAGAGCTGCCCGGAAAAATATCTCCTCTGGTTCCACCACCTCCCCTGGACCCACAAAATGAAGAGAGGGCGCACCCTCTGGGACGAGCTCGCCCACCGCTACCAGCGCGGCCTGGAGCGGGTGCGGGAATTCCAGAAGGTGTGGGACCGGGTGGAGCCCCAGGTGGACGCCGAGCGTTTCGCCGCGGTGCAGAGCAGGCTCCGGCGCCACTGCCGCGACGCGCAGATCTGGAAGGACGCCTGCCTCCTCTACTTCCAGCAGTTCAGCCGGATGCCGATTCCCTACGAAATCGAGCGCCCGGTCCACGACCTCGAGGAGCTGGTGAAGATCGAGCTCCCCTGGCTGCATCATAATTAGAGGGGGACAGTCACCACTGTCCCCCTAGATCGCCATGGCGGCGTCGTAGGCGGCGGTGACCGCGCCCCAGAGGGCTCCCGGCCGGTCGCCCGCGTCGCCGACGACGTAGCTCTCGGGCACGGTTTCCCGGAGCCGGCGGACGGTTTCGGCCCGGGCGCCGGCGCGGAGCCCCAGCGCCAGGACGACGGTGTCGAACGGCGCGCATTCCCTCGCCCCGCCCCTTTCGAGGACCGCGTGCTCCCGGGTCACGTCGACGAGCCTGGTTTCCGGCCTCAGTTCGACCCGGTGATCCTCGAGGATGTCAAGCAGGGCGTAGGCGTTGATCGGGGAGGAGCCCAGCCCGAGCCGCTCCCGGGGAAGGAGATCGATCAGGGTCACGCTTTTTCCCGCCTGCGCGTGTTTCAGGGCGGTTTCGCACCCCGTCAGCCCGGCTCCCACGACCAGGACGGTGCGGCCGGCGGCCTCCCCCGGCTCCCCCGCCACCAGGACCCGCTCGCGGCAGGAAAGCTCCGGAATCTCCGGTTCTCCCCCGATGGCGATGACGAGGGCGTCCGGCTTTTCGGCGGCGATGAGTTCGGGCGTCGCCTCGGTGGAAAGCCTCAGGTCGATGTTGGCGCAGCGCTCCGTCATGCGCACCGACCATTGCAGGTAGCTCCGCAGGTCGGTCTTGAAGGGGGCGCGGCTCGCCTCGGGGAGGAGGCCCCCCAGTTGCGGCCCTCTTTCGAAGAGGACGACCTCGTGCCCCCGCCCGGCGAGGGTCCGGGCGGCCTCCATCCCGGCGGGGCCGCCGCCGGCGACCACGACCTTTTTCCGTTTGGCCGGAGGAGGGAACAGGGCGTAATCGATTTCGCGCCCCAGCACCGGGTTGACGGCGCACCGGGGGGGCATCATGCCGAAGTGGCTCCGGCTGATGCAGGTGTTGCACCGGATGCAGGGGCGGACCTCCTCTTCGAGCCCCCGCTCCAGCTTGTTCACCGTCTCCGGGTCGGCCATCAGCTGCCGGGCCAGCGCGGCCATGTCCACCTTCCCCTCGGCGATGGCCCGGTCGGCCGCCCCGGGGGTGACGGCGCCGACGACGCTGACCGGGATATCGAGCGCCCGCTTGAACCTGGCCGCATACTCGATGTTGATGTCGTGTTCCATGTAGGCGGGGGGGAGGATGAAGGGGGTGAGCCGGTTGATGGCGAGGTTCCCCCGGGAGACGTGCAGCAGGTCGATCCTGTCCTGGATGGCGCGGGCGAACTCGATCACCTCTTCGATCTCCGGCGAGCCGGGGACCATGTCGATGGCGCTGATGCGGTATTCGATCGCCAGCCGGTCGCCGACCTCGGCCCGGATCGCCTCGAGGATCTCGAGGGCGAAGCGGCACCGGTTCTCGAAGGACTGGGGGCCGTAGCGGTCGGTGCGCCGGTTGAATACCTTGGAGAAGAGGAGGGCGGGGAGCTGGCAGTGGGCGCCGTGGATCAGGACCATGTCGCCCCCCGCCCGCAACACCGTCCGCGCCGCCCGGGCGTAGTCCTCGACGAAGTCCTGGAGCTCCCTTTCGGTCAGGCGGTTGCAGTCGATCTCCATCGGGATGCCGACGGAGCTCTCCACCTCGTGGGTGCCGAAGTAGGAGGCGATCGGGACCAGTTCGACGCACGCCTTCGCCCCGAAGCGCCGGACCGCCTCGCACCACTCGGAGAGATAGACGACCATGAAGTCGTCGTGCAGCCCGACGATATGACGGGCCGCCGGGGGCAGCACCCGGTTGATGAACCCGCTCCCCAGGGTCACCGTGGCCGCGCCCCCCTTGCCGAACGGTTTCGAGAACTCGATCCCCTCGCGGGTGACGTGGTTGTCCCAGGAGGCCAGGAAGTTGTAGATCGGCGCGTTGGTGATCCGGTTTTTCAGGACCGTTTTTCCGATCCGGATCGGCTGAAAGAGATGGGGGTAGCGCGTCATCATCGTTTTTTTCGCTTTCCTGCAGGATGAGGGGTTCAATCCGGCGTATCGTTGACCCGCTGGTACTCGCCGGCGACGGCGATGTCCAGGAAGAGCACCGGCCGGTTGATGACCTTGAAGTCGAGCGGGCCGTGGAAGACGCCGGCGGGGATGTAGAGGGAAGTGGGACGGGTGATGACGTGCGTTTCCCCGTGGGTTTCGTCCTCCCCCAGGGTGATCTCGATCTCGGCGTCGAAGAGGCGCTGGTCCCCCGGGTCGGCCGAGAAGAAGTGCAGGTACTGGGGAAAATCGTGCTGGTGCGGCTGCGTGACCATCAGGAAGGGGCGGGTGATGAAGATCGATTCGATGGTCAGGTGCCCCCCGCCGAAGCCCGCGAGATGGCGCGTGGAGGAGGCGTCCCACACCCCCGGGAATTTCGGGCTTTCGTGCAGCACGTCGGTGGTGAAATATCTGGCGAATCGGGTCATGAGGGCGGCTCCCTTTTTTAAGTTGGCTCCCTTGGGTGGATCCGGGAGAATGCGCCCACTATAAGACAGCCGGGGGCGCCACCGCAATGACTCAGGGGAAAAACGGGGCCGGCGGGAACTTATGGCGGGGGCCGGGAGTAAACGGGGTGACGGAGGCGGACACGGGGAGACCATGACGACGGGCCCGGCAGAGAACGAAGGACAACGGATCCTGGAGTTGAAGCGGGGGCGGATGGACGCTGCCGGGAGGCTGATGGACCACTACGGCGAATCGCTCATGCGCTACCTCCATTCCATCCTGGGCAACCGCGAAGCGGCGGAGGACGTGTTCCAGGAGGTCTGGATCAAGGTGATGCGCAAGATCGGCCGGTTTCGCGACGGGGAGGCCTTCGGGCCGTGGCTCTTCCGCGTCGCCCGCAACACCGCCTACGACACCCTGCGCGGGAGAAAGCGGTGGTGGTCGCTCGATACCGGCTCCGGAAAAGAGGGCGAGGAGGTGCCGGAAGTCGCCGACCCGTCCGACTTCAGCCGCCGCGTCCTCGCGCGGGAGACCGTCAGCCGGGCCATGGGGGAGCTCACGCCCGGTTTCCGGGAGGTGCTCGAGCTCCGGTTTATCGAGGAGCTCTCCTACGACGAAATCGCCGCGGTCTGCCGGCTGCCGCTGGGAACGGTGAAGAGCCGGCTCAAGCGCGGGCTCGAACGCCTGGCCGAAAGGCTGGGGGAGGCACGAAACGATGTTCCATGAAACCGCATGCCGGAAGGAGCGGGAACTTCTTCTGGAAACCTTCATGTCCGGCCGGGAGCTCCCGGCCGGACTCGCTCGCCACCTGGAGGAGTGCGCCTCCTGCCGGGGCTGGTGGGAGGCGCTGGGCGCCGTCCGGGAGGGGCTGGCTCAACCCCCGCTCTACTCCCCAGCCCTGAGGGAGAAGACGCTCGGGCGGCTGGCGGCCCGGAAGCCGGACAGCGGCCTGAAATGGCTGCCGCTGGTCGTCCCCGCCGCCCTGGCGAGCCTTTCGATTTCGCTCCTGGTCCCCGGGTGGCTCCTGTCGCGCTGGTTTCTCGGCTGGACGGAGTCGGCGGCGATCGCCTACGGGGCGGGCTTCGGGGCGCTCGTGCTCGTGGGGACGGCGGGCACGGCGCTGACGGCCATGGCGCTGGCGCAGCGGGACTTTATCCATTTTTGCGAGGTGACACGATGAACCACTCATTGAATGAAAGCAGGATCCCGGTCAAGGGACTGCTCGCGGGCTACCTGGTGACCGTGGCCCTTCTCCTGGGCTTTCTGTTCTGGGCTTTCGCTTCCCGATCGTTCATGTTCGCGCAGCCGCAGGGCATCGACGCGCGTCTGCTGCTGGTCTTCTCTTTCATGGCCGTCGTGGTGCCGCTGTTTTTTTTCGCCCTCATCGGGATCTGGCTCTTCATCTACCAGGATGCCGGGCGGAGGGGGATGAACCAGTGGCTCTGGACCCTGATCGCCATCTTCACCCCCAACCTGATCGGGATCATCCTCTACCTGATCCTGCGCCGGCCGCTGCTTTCCCCCTGCCCCGGGTGCGGGAGCCGGGTGGAGCCGCAGCTGGCCTATTGTCCCGACTGCGGCTGCCAGCTGAAGAAGAAGTGTCCCGCCTGCGGCGCCGGGCTGGAACCGGAGAGCCGGTTCTGCGGCAACTGCGGGACAAAGCTGTAGAATTGACCGGCGGATTTCGCGGGGGGACAGTGGTGACTGTCCCCCTTTCTCCGTGATACACTCGGGCAACTGATAAGGAGGGGGACCGATGGCTGACGAGAGAACGGGAAAAGAGGCGGGGCTCGACCGCAGGAATTTCCTCAAGAGCGCGGGGGTGGTCGTCACCGGCGGCACGCTGGGGGCCGGACTGACGCTGACGACGGAACCGGCAAAGGCCTCGGCGGCGATTCCCACCACGCTGACCAGTTTCCGCTGCCCCATCTGCAGCGCCGATTTCGCCACCTTCTCCGCTTTGCAGGGGCACTTCGGTTCGGCCCATCCCGGGCGGGTGATGCCGGTGACGACGAAACTCCAGGTGAACGGGAAGGAGTGCGAAGTCCTGATCGAGCCGCACTGGACGCTGCAGCGCACGCTGCAGTACAAGCTCGGCCTCACGGGGGCGAAGCAGATGTGCGACCGGGGGGCCTGCGGCTCCTGCACCGTCATCATCGACGGCCGGGCGGTGCTCTCCTGCACGACGCTGGCGGTGGAATGCGAGGGGA
>JAAYCX010000097.1 GCA_012729555.1 Acidobacteriota bacterium | reverse complement strand
TTCGGACCCATTTCAATGGTCCTTGGTCACCGTTTTCTCTGAAGTCACCACCGCAATCTTGTTTCCAAGGAGCCAGAACCGCATTACAATGCTGTTTTCGGTGCGCTTCGTGAATGAAGCGGTTTAAAACCCACTTCTACAAATTGGAGGGCTGGGATACCGACCACGGCTGGCCGACCAGAAAGACCTTGGAAGATTTGGGCATGAAGAGGATGGCAGATACCATGGCCGCCAGGGGGAGGCTGGGCGTCTGACTCAACAACGCGAGGGGGATTCCTGGAGTGAGTGGCGCAACGGGCGGTAACCGCCTCGCGATAGTTCCGAGGCCGCTGCAAAACATGCCGGTGCGTCTGCAATACAAACGGGTGCGGCCAAAATCGATGTCGATCGCCCCGATCTTCGGGTAAAATGCGCCCCATAGTCAAGGTGGTGCTTTTGCAGTCGACACAATGAGGGTTATTCGAAGACGGCAGGGGGAAGAAGATACCGGCTGCCGGAGAGAAACGGCGGCTGATGCTTCCTATCCTTCTCTGCAAGAGACAGATCAAGGACCATCGCAGGTTTATTGCCGGGGTTGAGCGTGCGGCCCCATGGCGCACTCTCATTCCACCTTGGAACAGACGACTTCCAGTATCTTCTTCTCGTGCCGCTCGAGCAGGCTCCCCTGCCAGGGGATTGCGGCGCGGTACAGCCACAGTACCCCGGCGGCCTGAAGCATTCCCAATACCAGGAAAGCCGGAAACCATGCGACCCCCTGCACCAGGGAGAGCAGGGTCGCGATGCCCAGGGGCGCAAGCGTCAGCCCGAGGAGAAGGGGCACGACCAACATGAATACGGCCTGGAGGAGCACCCGCATCCCCTGATGCGGCGCCGGCTGGCTGGAACCCGCCTTGAGGGCCACCGGGGACAGGATCGACAGCAGGTTGCCGGCCAGGCAGAACAGGAGGTACATGGGAATCGTCTGCACCAGGACGGCCGCCAGGTGATCCGGCCGCATCGGCTGCATCCATTGCGACAGCCCTGCCATGCACGCCATCAACGGAACGGCGATCGGCAGCATGGAAAGGTTCTTTCCCAGCACTATGTCGCGACGCGGCGCGCAGCCAAGGACATAGGCGCGGAATCCCCCACGGTCGAGCGCAAACTGGTTTCCGACGAACCCGGTGAAACCGAACACGAGAACGCCTGCGGCCAGCCCCAGGGCGATCAGCGGCCGGACAAACACAGCGGCTTCCCCCTTCCCGCCCGCGGCCACCCCTCCGAAAACCACGAGCATGATCACGGGCGTCAGGAGCATCATCTTCATCTCGGGCGCGCGCATCAGGGCGCGGAAGCCCGCGAGCGAGACCGCCGCGGCCTGTTCCGGTATCCAGGGAATTCCCATCTCCAGCAGCCCCGCCCGGCCTCGGTCCCCGGCTCCACCCGTCACGGGCGGCTTTGCTTCTCCCCTCTCCGCGCCCTTCGCCCGGGACCTCCCCCGGCGAAAACCGCCGGTATAGAGGCGAATGGCGTTCCGATAGGAAAACCACAGGCTGGCGATGCCGATCAGGCTCATTCCGGCAAACCCGGCCAGCGCTGGAAACACCCTCCCCGCGCCCGCTTCGGCGGCGCCGTACGCCAGCCAGCCCGGCGGCACCGTCCTGCTGATCGACCTCAGCATTTCCCGGTCCCTGTCCTTCTGCCGGTCGCGCGCCGCTTCCCACGCGCTCCTTTCGGCCGCAAGTCGCTCCTCGTATTCCTGCAGGCCGATCCGTCCCTCGGCATGCTCTTCCTCCAGTGAGGCGATCCGCCCTGATGCGTCCCGCATCGCCCGGCGCCCGGCTCCTGCATCGGGATTCAGCCGGGCCAGGAAATAGGGGATTTGAAATGCCAGGACGAACAGCAGCGTGAGCACGGCTATGATGGTCCTGCGTCGCCTGGGGTTGGTCATCATGCCGGCGAGCCACCCGCGGAACAGGTAGGTCACCGCCGTAATCATCAGGAAGAACGCGGTCACGAGCGGAAGCGTCAGGATCATCCCGGGACCCCGCGCCAGGGTGATGCCCGTCCCGAGACCCAGCATCGCAGGGAAAAACAGGATCAGGCTCAACCCCATGCTGGAACCGACGAAGTTGATCAGAAAAGCGCCGGCCGGCGATACGGGCAGGTGCATGAAATTGTCGAGCGACAGCAACTCCGTTCGCTGCAATTCCACCATCAGCCCGACCAGCCAGAAAAAGAGAAAAGCGGCGGCCACGCCGTCCCAAACTGCCAACAGCGCCCATGGCTGGGCATGACGCAGCGTCAGCAGGCCGGCAAGCAGGCCGGCGATGAAGGCGACGATTCCGCCCATCACCCTGGCTGCGGCCATGATGGCGACAAGGATCGCTCCCAGGAAACCGGATCGGCGGACCTGGTTCGCGGATAGGCGCCACCTTACCCAGACATAGGTCTCGAGATGTTCCCGGTTCACGGTGTTTCCTCGTGCAGCCAGGAAAGCTTGTGAGTCGCTTCTTCATCGACCCCGACCCTTTGCAGGAAGCGCTCCTCCAGGGAGCTTCCCCGGCGCAGGGTGTCGAGTTCCGCCTGTTCGACCAGCCTGCCGTTGGCTATGATGCCCACGTGCGTGCAGAGCTTCTCAACGACATCCAGCACATGGGAGGTCAGGAATACCGTGGAACCGCGCCGGATATAGTCCTTCAGGATATCCCGGATCGTGCGGGAAGTGACCGCGTCCACCCCCTCGAACGGTTCGTCCAGGAAGAGCAGGTCGGGGTTGGGAAGGAGCGCAGCCGCCATCGCGAGCTTCTTCTTCATGCCGTGCGAATACTCGAGCGTGAGCTTCTGCCCGGCATCCTCGAGTCCCAGCAAATGGAGAAGCTCATCCGTGCGCGAACGGATCAGGCCGACCGGCATCAGGTGCATGCGCCCGATGAAGGTCAGGTGTTCCCGCGCGGTCAGGTTCTCGAACAGGGCCAGATCCTCGGGCACCACCCCGATCCGCCTCTTGGCCTCGAGCGCTTCCCGGACATCGAACATGTTTTTGCCCAGGACAAACGCCTCGCCGCCCGAGGCCGCCAGCAGGCCCGTCAGCATTTTGATGGTAGTGGATTTCCCCGCCCCGTTTGGACCGAGAAATCCGTAGAACGTGCCCGGTTCCACCCGGATATGAATGCCGTCAACGGCGCAGAACTGATCGAAAAACCGGGTCAACCCCCTGGTTTCGATGGCGAGTTCCATAAAAGGTTCTCCCGCGGCTTGTTCCCCTCGCGCCTTCCGCAGGGTCAGGGCCGGAATGATTTCCAGGCCACACCCGTGCAAGGGACGTGAAAATGGGCCCATTGTAACAGACTCGCTGGATATGGCGCATCCCGGATTCAGACACCCTTTCCGCGCCCTGTCGTCTGATGGTGTTGGGAGGGTTCCGCCATGACACCGAACGGACCGATGAAGGCCGCCGCCATCCCGGCGGGCTGCAACAAATACCGGTGCGTTAAAGGTCCATATGTATCGCCCCGATCTTCAGCCAAAATGCCTCCATCGGGACTCATCTCCTGATGCTACGCCGGGCGCTCGCCCCAAGTCATTTGAAAATCCCTGCAGGCTCTGCGGATCTCCGCCCATGACGATGGCCTCAACGCCCTGGCTCGGCCCGGTCGGCAAAACGACCTTGAAGCCTGCGCCGGCACGGAACAGGGGGTGTGATCAGTCCCTGATTTCGAGCAGGGTGAGCTTCGCCGTCTTGTCCGTAGCCCTTGCGGCATCGGCTTCACTGAGGATTTCATGGATGACCGCTTCGCCGACAAGCCAGACGGACAGACCCCGCTGGAAACAGCCGGCCGTCGTCTGTCCCGCCCGTCCGAGAGCGCCGTGCATGTGCAATACCGGACGCCCGTTTTCATCAGGCGCGATGAGGCCCGCCGCCATCGTTTCGTGGGCCTCGCTCACTGGAAGCACAATCGGATCCGGCTCGGGATCGGCCGTGACCCGCGGGCCCGCCACGATATTCCCCCGGTAGATCCCGCCGATGAACACCACCTGGCCGAATCGTATCTTCTTTTCAGCGGCGAAATCCTCCAGGCACCCGGGTATCGGATCATCCTGTTCCAGACGCACCACAAAGACTCTTCCCAGTTTCCCTTCCATCGTTTTCATGTGGGAAAAATACCATATGACAAAAAGGAATCTTTCTTTTTCCTCACGCCGCCGCCCTCGATCGACCCGCTCGGGACGCGGCCCGTCGGAGCGATCAAATCAGGCTACTCGGTCGGAGGCATACTCTTTATAATGACCGCGAAAGGAACCAACCATGAACATCGCCGACGAGTTCAGGAACGCGGCCCTTTACTGCCCCGGGAAAAAGGCTCTCATCTTCGAGGATCGCAGCTATACGTACGCCGACATGGAACGGTTCATCTCTGCAACAGCGGGCCGCCTGCGGAATCTCGGCGTCGAAAAAGGCGACCGGATAGCCATCTACATGCCCAACCGGCCCGAGTGGATCGTGTTCTACTACGGGATCGCCCGGATCGGCGCTGTTTCCGTCTGCGTGCCCGCGGCCTACAAAAAGGAAGAGATGAAAGGGGTGGTCGTGGATTCACGCTCTTCCGTCATCGTGACCTGCCGCTCGCTGCTCCGGCACCTGCCGTCACGGGAAGAGATTCCGCTTGTCCGCGACACCATCATCGTCGAAGAAGATGCATTTGTCCGGAGACTGCTCCACGGGAACGGGCAGCCGCCCGCCCTGACCGGCGCCGTAACAACCGGCCCAGCCATATCAGGCGACGATACGGCCGCCATCCTGTACACCGGGGGGACGACGGGAATTCCCAAAGGCGCCATGCTGACGCACCGTAACCTCCTCTACAGCGCGCAGAATGTATCCTTTCACGAAAGGATGACGCCTTCCGATATCGGGACCTGTTTCCTTCCCCTGAACCATGTCTTCGCCCAGTGCCATATCATGCACACCTTCTTCGGCGGCTGCGGGACCCTCGTTCTTTTTCCGGGCTTCGACATGGACGGGATCGTGGCGGCCGTCAGGCGGCACCGCGTGACCCGTTTCTACGCGGTTCCCACCATATTCATCCGCTTCCTCAACTCCCCTGAGAGCAAAAAGCATCTGGAGAGTCTGCGCTACGTCTTCTCCGGCGGCACCAGCCTTCCCGCCGAAATCGTCCGTCGATGGGTGGACATGTTCGGCATCCCCATTCACGAGGCGTATGGGATGACGGAAACCGCTTCGATCGTGACCTTCAACCATCTATTCCGTCACAAAATCGGCTCCATAGGCATGCCGGCGGGCATCATCGAACTGAAGGTCGTGGACGCGGACGACAAAGAAATGAAAACGGGGGAGCGGGGAGAGATCATCATCCGCGGCCCCAATATCATGAAAGGGTATTACGAACAGCCAGAGGAAACCGCGCGCGCCATGCGCAACGGCTGGCTTCATTCCGGCGATGTCGGGGTCTTTGACGAAGAGGGGTATCTGTATATCGTCGACCGCATCAAGGATATCGTCATAACCGGCGGCGAAAACGTCTACCCCAAGGAAGTGGAAGATCTGCTGCACCAGCATGAGGCCGTCAACGAATGCGGAGTTGTCGGCATGCCGCACGCCGAGTACGGAGAAGCTGTGACCGCCTTCGTGACGATGAAACCGGGCAAGAACGTGGACGAAAAGACGCTGCTGGCTTTTTGCCGGGAACGCATGGCGTCCTACAAGGTGCCCAAGGCGATACGTTTTGTCACGGACCTGCCGAAAACGCCTCAAGGCAAAATCCTGCGCCGGGAACTGAGAAAATTCTGATTTGCCGTGCCCGATTTGGCTATTTGAGCAAAGCCTTGCTTGGCAAATCAAGCCCCGGCGGGAAACGTTCGGACCTCCGCGCCGCGGCTTTGTGTTTCTCGGGACTGCACGAGGGGCTTTTAAGGATTGCACCAGGACAGGACGCATCCGCTGCCGTTTTCGCCCCGGAGCCGTCGCCCCCCCGATACGCTGCAATAAATACCGGTGTAGAGACCTTATTTGGCGCCCCGATCCTCAGCTAAAATGCCTCCATAGTCAAGATGTAGCATTTACAGGCAACCTATCAAGGGTTGTCAGAAGACGGGAGGGTGAAGAAGATGCCGGCTGCGAGAGAAACGGCAGCTGATGCTTCCTATCCTTATGACGATCCGCCGTACTCGGTTTACTTTCCGGGATCTTTCCCCAGTGCCCGCAGCCTTCGGGATGCAATGGCGTAAGTGGACGAATCCGTTCCTTCCCCTTCAGCGGGCGGTTCCACTTTCTCGTAGGCTTCGATCGCGGCGTCCGGCACGCCGTACAGTTCGCCGATCCGGCCTATAATGTACCAGTCCGGGGATTCGAGCTCCCTGCTGGGTCTGTTCTTCAGAAGGGCCATGAGGACATCGCGCGCCTGGGTCACGTGTCCCAATTCTGCATAGACGGTGGCCAGCGTATGCAGGGACGCCTCATCCGAATGATTCGTCAGGGTGACCGCGTGCTGGGCGTTTTGGAGGGTATCGGCCGAGGTGCTTCCTTCCATGACATCGAGCCATGCCAGGTTGTTGTATTCCATGGCGGTCGCCCGGCCTGACTGGATCAGGCTGGCGAGGCGCCCTCGATGTTCGGAAAAATCACCCTTCCAGCGTGGTATTTCCGCATACAGGCTGGCGGTCACCGGCTCTCCGGGTTGGCGCTCCATGCGGCGCGAGAGTTCCCGTTCCGCATCCACAAAGCGTTTTAAATGCTGCAGGGCCAATATCTTAAGCCCGAATGCTTCCATGGAACGGGGATGGGCTTTCAGGAGGCTTTCAGCGGCTTTCAAAAGGATCTCGGGTTTTTTTATCGACTGTCCCAGGTTCGCCAGGGCAATATTCAGCCCCGTGTTGATGTCGCCTCCCAGGTTGGAACGGATTCCTTTTTGTATGACCGGGACCGGAAATTCCCCGTAGGTCCCGTCGTCCATGAGACTGGCGGCCGCCAGGCGCATTCTTTCCCGGTTGTTTTTCCCCGCTTCGGTCCAGATCCACTCCAGCGGAGTCCGGTCCAGTACATCGCTGGCGTTCGCGCTGTAAGTGTCCTCGGTCAGCCAGTCCAGCCATTGCCGGACCCTTTCCTTTCGATCCTCTTCAATCCACCGGAGCAGCAGCTTGCCGATCACCGCCGTCGTCCTGCCCAATCCGACGATTCGATATCCGTTTTCGGACCGGAACAGGTACATATGGATCGATGCATTGTTGCCCGCAGGAAGCCCGAATAATTTCACGCGGGCGCGATAGCCCGTTTCCGGGTTTCCTTCCAGGGAAATGCTGTTGGGGCTGAACATCATATCCAGAACCTGGTCCTCGGATAAATCCTGCTGGTTCATCAAGCGGAGGAATACTTCGCGAAGAGCTTCCAGTTCTCCGGAAAACCTGTCGATATCGATCGAGTCCGTCAGAAAGGGCGGAAACAGCCGGTGCAGCTCTTCCGGCGCCGTGTTTTTGCCCGACAGGAGCGCGAGGGTAAACGAGCGTATCACATCTTCGGGATCGTCCGGTTGGAGATCGGCAGGCTCGTGCCTTTGGATATCGCGAATGAAATTTGCCAGGGACAGGCGGGCAACAGAATCGGAGGCGCCCCTGGCGCTTGCCGAAAGCAATTCGGCGGCTTCAGGGTAATATCTCCTGGCGGTGAGAAGATTCCCCGCGATCCCGAGAATCTCCCGATAGGCCTCCGCCTGGTCGGCGATGCGCGACCCTTCGCGGACCGCCTCGTCGGTTCCATTGACGACGGCCGTCGCGGCCAGGTACAGCCCGTTCCGATAGGAATTTTTCGGCGCTTCTTTCCAGAGCTCGCGCAGTTCGGCAAATCGGGACCGGTTGAGGAGCGCTACCATGAGGTTCGTGGTCAGATTCTCGATTTTCAGGTCCGATCTCAGAAAAGTGTATTCGGATATCGCTTCGTCAAGTCTTGAACCGGGACCGTACCGATGGCCGTCGGCATCGTGTTCCAGGAGGATTGCCAGTTCTCCGCGCGCTGAGAAATCCTTCGGATCGATCTCCCTGGCCTTCCTGAGCGCTGTTTCGGCTCCCTGATACTCGAAGCCGCTCATGAATTTCCGGCCCAGTTCGTCATGCGCCAGGATTATCCCGAGAGTTCTCTGCGCGACGAGGGATTCCGGAGCCAGTTCGACGGCGCGCCTTGCCTCCCTCCGGGCGTTGCTTCCAAGCCCGGCTTCAAGGTAGGCGCGGGCGACCTGGGTGCGATAGAGCGCCGTGTCGGGAAAACGTTCCACCAGTCCCTGAAACTCCTTGAGCGCCTCCGGAATACGGCCCGCCTGCAGATGGGCTTCTCCCACATGATGAAAAACGGCCTGAGGCATCGTTTCCTCGTAGAACCGGCCGATTTCGGATTTGACGGCGGCGGCTTCTTCCGTCGAGTAGAGAGCCTTCACGGTGTCGAAGCGCAGGCGCGCCGTAACAACGGAGTCCGGGGAGGTTTCATATTCCTGCGTCATCACCGCCGGCCCGAAAAAGCGTTTTCCGTTTTCCGGAACGGACGCAACCGCATATCCCGGGGGCGGATGAATCCGGTAGAGGATTTCCATCACGTAGGGGGTCTGCAAGAGAACGGGATACTTCCTCTCCTTTTCAGGTTTCCTGGCGTCGGAATCGTCCGGCTTCAAAATGTCCGGCAGGCTGCCGATCAGATTGCCTGACAGAATGGGAACCGATGCCGCCGTTTGCGCGGTCCATAATTTAGCGCAATCTTTTCCTTCAATCCGCAGCGACATGGGTATGGACAGGTCCTCCGTGTCCGATAGATGGATCTCTCCGAGGGACTGCGCCTGAAACTGGTTTTTGAGGTATCGCCCGAGCTGTTCCCGGTTTTCCTTTTCCGTGTTTCTGCCGAAAGTTCTCCTGTAGCTCCGTTCAAAGGATCCGGAAACGGTCGTCGTTTCCACGATGCGTCCGCCTCCCTCGATGGCGAGGAATACTTCGCGCTGCTCGCTCTGGACATTTTGAGCCGGCACGCTTTGAGGCGTCCGGATCAGCGCGGTTGTCCCGTGCGAAGCGACAAGGGCCAGGCGGCCCTGATCGTGGTCCGGAAGTTCACCCAGGCGCGCGTACTCGTCGGTCGGATCGATCCACAATTCCGGATTGGAGGGGATATGAACGATGGCATGGTCGAATCGACCCATGCCGGGGAGCCCCGGGTCCGTATCGTTGCCGGGACCGGTGTTCAGCAGCGCCACGAAGGATTCGATGCCCGCTTCCCTCAACAGCGCAACGAGCGCCGTCGCCTTGTCCTTGCAGTCTCCGAAACGCCGCTCCATGGTTTCCACGGGCGTTGACGGAACGATACTGCCGTCGCCGAATTCGACGCCCGTATAGCGGACGTTCTTCTTGAGAAATGAGAGGAAACGGTTGATTTTCTCATCCCGGTCTGCGGCATCGCCGGCGATTTCGGCCGACAACTCCCGAAGCTCTCCGGCACGAATGCGGCCATCGACAATATCGGAATAGGAGGACGCGATCGAATTCCACGAGGATGCCGTTGAGAAACGGAGAACCGGTCTCCGGGCGATGTCGGCGGGAGCGTAGTCCAGGTCTTCATCCTGGGGCTCCAGCAGGCCGGTTTCAAAGTGAAGCCGAATCCTGCCCGCCTTGGTTTCCCGCGCCGGTTCAAGCCCGGGCAGCCTGTGCACGACATATTTCATCGGGATGGCGGCCGGTGCGTCGAGAATCACATGCGATTTCCGGACGGGGACCGAGGCGCCGAAGGAAAAGAAGCCGACGACTCCTGCCGGGAAATACGATTCCCTGTCATGGATCCGGTGAATCTCCTCGACGATCGCCCCGACCTCCACGGCGGGAAGGGGGCCCTTCAGGGTTTTTTCGTCGCCGTAAACCTGAGGTCCGTCTTCGGCGTCGTTGTATTCGCCGAGGTCTGCCGGGTTGAGCCGGTACTCGGAGCCGTCGGGGGTGATGACCCGGGCCTCGATTTCCGGACGATCCTGGTACCAGGGGCGCCAGGTCTCGCTCACGCGGGACCAGGAGGGGATGGCTCCGGCGGAATCCACGCGATATATCAGCCTGTAGGTGCTGTCGACGCGGCCGGATTCATCAAGAACAAACCGCTTCTCTTCCAGGAAGATCTGGGCCTCATAGTTTTCGTCGATCGGTATTTTCCCGGCAGCCGCCAGGATTTCCTGGGGAGTGCCGGCGAATGGCCCGCCGTTCCATGGGCCGTCGGCCACATTTTCCGCCGATACGGGAAAGATGTTCACAAACAGCAACAGTGCCGGGATTGTCAAAAATCGCATGTATTGCCTCTTGTAGATGTTCGCCGGCGCAAATCAGTGCTCCGGAAGCTCCGCATCGGCTGCAATAAATACCGGTGTAAAGACCTTATTTGGCGCCCCGATCTTCAGCTAAAATGCCTCCATAGTCAAGATGTAGCATTCCCAGGCAATATATTAGGGGTTATCAGAAGAAGGGAGGGTGAAGAAGGTGCCGGCTGCCGGAGAGAAACCGCAGCTGAAGATTCCTATACTTTGCGTGTCCCAGTTCTCCCGCGTACGAACATCGGTTTTACGGAGGCTTCATCGAAAAGCCATGATGCACTGTAACCTTTTCCGCTTACCGGGACATTATCCATCATGGTGAAAAGGACAACGGCCCAATCCGAACCGGAGATCGATTTCCGCAGGCTTCGCCGGCGGGACAAGGAAGAAGTCGGGCGCTGGTTTGACGCCTATTCCGATCCGGTCTACGGTTTCATCTTCTACCGCGTGGGACGGGATGCCGATCTGGCCGGTGACGTGGCCCAGGAAACCTTCGTTTCTGCGCTGGAAACCATTGAACGATTCAACCCGCGCCGGGGCGAGATGTTTCCCTGGCTGACGTACATTGCCCGGAACTGCATCCGAAAAGCCCTGCGCAGGCGGGGCAGGGACGAGGCCCTGCCTGATTTCTGGAATGCCGTGGATCATGAACTCGCCCGGGCGATTATGGGCATGGGCTCGCATATTTTCCCGGAAGAACTTCTGGCGCAAAAAGAGATTGCGGAACTGGTGCGCATGGCGTTGACCAACCTGCCTTTACGGTACCAGACGGCCTTGCGCAGATGCTACTTTGAGGAACTGTCGCTCCATGAGATAGCCGCTATGGAAGGGATCAACCAGGGCGCCGCGAAAGTTCTGCTTCACCGTGCAAAGCTGGCTTTTCGAGCCGCGTTTGAAACGATATCCGCTTCGATATTCAAAGGCCAGGGAGAAGGGAAGGCAACCCCATGAGCGGCATGGATAAAAACAATGATCAGAAACGCCTGGACGAAAACCTGGATCGGTTGCTCAGGCTGGGCGAGCCGGCGCCGCGGATGCCGGAGGATCTGAAATCCGGGATCCGGTCAAAACTGTTCGAAGTGGAACAGGGGTCCGGTAAAAAGAACATCCCTCCCGGTCGCCGGACTGTATGGGCCCTGGCCGCCGCCGCAGCGCTGGTTTTCTTCTTTATTGCAGTCTGGAACGGTGGGGCGCCGGCCGGTATCGTCTGGGCTGACGTGCAGGGGCATCTCGACCAGGTCCACACCCTGACCTTCAACGGCCTTACCAGGACCGGGATGCAGGTAACCGGACGCAACAAGGTCTATTATAAGGACCCCGGGCTTTCAAGATCTGAGGAGTATCCTCCGGATGCCGGTTCCGGCCCGGTAAAAGAAGGACCCAGGAAGATAACCATCATCAGACGAGAACCGGGCCGTAATGAGGGGGTGACTCTGTACCCCGGGGCCGGTCGGGGGGAGCTGTTTGATTCTGTCGTCCTTACGGACGGAACCAAGCCGCCTTCCCAGCCTCCCATGGATCTCGCTTCGTTTAACTGGGAACTGATGAAGGAAACCGCGGCGGACAAAACCAGGCGTATCGGAGATCGGGTAATCAACGGCATCCCCGCCGTCGGCTTCGAATTCGAGATCCCGGACCGGGTGTACGTCAATCCGGAAAGGCAGGTCCATGCGAAACTCTGGGCGTCTGCCGACGGCGGTGCGCCCCTGCTCATTGAGGTGGAGTCTCGGGATCCCCAGGGACAAAACATGCGTACGGAATACTCGGACTTCCGGTGGAATGTTCCACTTGATGAAAGCCTTTTTGATCTTGCCGTACCTAAAAGCTGGGGCCTCAGCCGCACCCGGGCTGAAACGGCGGAATATTCAGATGCCGGGCTCGCTCCCGGCGTCACCCTGCAGATAGGTCCGCATGGTAGGGATCCGTTGACCGAAACCGAAGACGTGGCCGGAGTGGTCCGGGGAGAACAGTTGACCCATCCAGATTCGGTCATTCCCCGTGACGTGCGTCTTACGATCGAACTGAATCCGGAAGCCATCCAACGGCTGCGTGACTATGCCCGCGCCAATCGGGACGAACTCCTTGTGGTCGATTTCAACGGGCAGATAAAAGTGGTTCCGAATCTCTATGGGACCGGTCCTTCTCAGCTGAGCTTCAATCTCAGCCTGCTGGACCTTCCTCTGGCTGAACTGGAAGAAAGATATTTCACGACCACTATCGAAAGGAACGGATTATGACCGTCCGCGTGAATCGACAAAAACATTGTCTTTTCCTCTATACAGTCCTGGCCTTTGCGGTTATTTTCACAACCGCTCTAACGGCGGCAGGGTTGTCCGGCGACCGGACCGGCAATCATACGTTCGAAGCCCGGCTCGCTTCACATGACAAAGTGGAGGGGTGGAAGATGGTTCCCGGGCCCGATCCGGGGAAAACTCCCTTATGGATCTCGCCCGAAGCGGCTCTGACCAACGCCGATGTAGCCCTGGCCTATGTCGATCGGACGCCTGAGGGCAAGCCGTGCCTGGGAATTCTTTTCACCGAGGAAGGTGCGCTGAAGCAGGCACGCCTGACCAGGTCTCACGTCGGAAGATTCGTGGCTGTTATGCTCGACGGCCGGGTTGCCATGGCCGCCAGGATCGTGGATGAAATCACCGGTTCACGGGCCATGATAATCGGCAATTTTTCTGAAGAAGAAGCCGAATCGATAGCGGAGGGATTGTCCGGCGACCAAAAACGGAAAATTAGAGTCGAACCCGGGAAGATTGACTTCCAACTCCGGCTCGCTTCCTATGAAAAAGTGGAGGGATGGGAGATCGGCCTCGTTCCCGGACCGCCGAAGACTCCCGTGTGGATTTCGCCCGAAGCTGCCCTGACCAACGCCGATATAGCCCGCGCCTGGCCTCAAGCGGATGCGGACGGATTCGGTGTGGGATTTATGCTCACGGAGGAAGGGTCCCTGAAGCTGGCGCGGTTGACCAAATCCCATATCGGGGAGATTCTGGCCATTATGCTCGACGGCCGGGTCTGCTCGGCACCCAGGATCATGGATGAAATCACAGGTGGCCGGGCCATAATCAGCGGCAAATTCACCGAGGAAGAGGCCGGATCGCTGGCGGAGGGGATCCTGTTGAAGTAATCAATGGGCCGAGGTCCCAGTGTTCCCGCAGCATCCACCCGCAATTCTCAATGGGCAGGAGGGGGAAGAAGATACCGGCCTCCGGAGAGAAACGGCAGCTGAACCTTCCTATCCTTATCCGCTTCCCGCACCTGGATTCCGCCGCAAAGCCGGCCTGCAAAGAGTTCCCAGGCATCGAAGATCCCATCGCACGGATATCCCGGAAGGCTCCTCGTGTACCCGGATTATCGGTGGATCGACACGGCCATCCATGCCGGGGCGTCGACCGGGAATATATCGGTACGTGCACCGGTACGGAACGGGTCGGACCCTTGTGCGCCTTTGAGGAGCTCATGCGCAATGCTATCATGATCGTATAAACCACAGCCGGAATTGCCGGCCCCCTTAAGCAAGGAGGATCGTCATGCCCGTCTATGAATTCGAATGCGAAGAATGCAGCCACAAATTCCAGGAAATGATCCCCGTGAGCGATTGGGAGAAGAAACAGAAGGATGGATTCTCCTGCCCCGAATGCGGAAGCAGGAAGGTTGAAGAAGTGTTGTCCGCGAACGTGCAAACATCCAGAAAGTCATAAGCCCCTCGTCACTGCAGAGGCGCAGGCAAAAGCCTCTGCGGTGACGCCTTTCTCCCGCTCAGAACCAGTTCCTGCGCCGGCCCGGCGCCTGCACCATGGCTCAATGAATTCCTGTTTCCATACAAATGTCCGCAACCCCTTTCCTCGGAGTTCCGGCGATTCACCGCTCCCCGCACCCGGACTCTGCCGTAGAGTCCGCCTGTAGGGACTCACATGCCGGGATTTCGCCGACCAGGTGCCATAGGCGCAGATACCCTTGATATTGCCGGTTTTGCCGGCGAGCGGCCCCTTGTGCGGGAACACCGCGCATTCAGACGCGGGAAGAGTCTTTCCGACAAGCTCCATCGGGGTTTCTTCGAGGCCGGATGCCGGCGGCCGTGTCCGAGCCCGTCCTCGGGAACCCGAAGAGCCTTCGCGGGGGCTCGACCCATTCATGGAAGTCGCCCGAGGATCGGCGCCATGGGTGGCCGTAGGACCGCCGGGAGACCCGGCAATAGCGGCAGAAGGGCCTGGGTTCGCTCAGGAACTCCAGGATGCCCGCGGCGGTTACGGGGCGATGGATGTCCAGCCAGTCCCCTTCCTCGAGCCGCATGCCGGTTCCAAAGCGTCGGTTGAAATGGCGCACGTTGGGAGCGACGGTACAGGCGTAGAGCCTCCCCTGCGCGAGCAGCGGGTAGGTATTGGCATGAAAGCAGTTCCTGAAGCTCTGCCGTGGGTCCTGAGTGCCGCGGAGATCGAGGGCCATCCGGTAGGAGGTCTTGATGACGGCATCCGTCCTGCCGTAATGGCGGAAGCGGACGCCGTGAGCGGCCGCGGTTTGCCGGATCGCCCCGTAATCCAGGTTTATGGGGTATCTCGTGTTGACGATGACGATGTCGTTTTCGCGGCAGGCACGCCAGAACGACTCCCCCATTTTCGGCAGCAGGATCCCGTTGGTGACGAGCATGATGTCCGTTTCCGGCAAAAACCGCCTTGTCCGGGCCAGGATTTCCTCCAGCCGGGGGTGCAGCAGCGGCTCGCCTCCCATAACCCCTATGCTGGCGACATCCCCGCGCAGAATCTCCGCGATGCGGGCCAGGTCGCGGGCGATGTCCTCGACCGGCACACATCTCCTCTCCGCCAGGGGCGCAAAATGGTCGCACCCCGCGCAGCCCAGGTTGCAGTGGTCCAGGATGTTCAGGATGAAATAGGACAGCCGGCGCTGCGGCGTGAGCCGCCTCCTGACGTCTTCCCGATAAGCCCGCCGGTGCAGGGTCCGGAGGGCGAGAGTCCGGATTGCGGGATAACGGCCGAGACGATGTCGGATCTTGCGAAAGATCATCTCACCCTTTCCGCGGGCCGGGCCGGGCCGGCGCCGGCAGCGGGGAAGGTACCCGGCCGCCCAGGCTTGTTGCGGGGGATCCGTTTGTCACCCGCCGTAATTCATCCTCGATCGCCGGTACAGCTCCTCGCAGAAGGCCGGGGTGGACAGGTTCAGGGCATTCAGGTTGAAATAGGAAGGCTTTTGCGGATTGCAGAACCTGTCCGCGTATCTCCTCGCCGCCTCCCGCTGCTCTTCTTCCGTCGAGGTCGCCGGATCGAAGGAATCGGGCATCACGCCTATGAGCAGTTTGTCACCAAACAGCGCATAGATCTTATGGGTATCGTTCATGGCCTGCGGGCACCATGAATCCCAGCCCGCGGCTATTATGTTCGGAACCTGTTTCATCAGCTGCCCGCAGCTGTGCAGATCGCAGTATTTGCCTTTCGAGTGCAGGAAATCCGTCACCCTCTTCATGTAGGGAACGATCATTTCACCGACTACGGAGGGAGAAAAAAAGGTCTCTTTCTGCGAGCCCCAGTCGTCATGGATGCAGAACCCGTCGAGCGCCGGGAAATGGGTGCAGAATTTATCGAAGATTTTTATGTATAGATCGGTCGCCTTGTCGAAGAAGGCCTTGATGGCATCCTTCTGGTCTTCGTCGATCATGGCCACGGCCGCGTTTTCGAATTCCATGAAGGTGATCAGCCTCTCGTACCAGCCCGTCATGAACCAGCAGACGTTGAATTTGCCGTCATCAAGATAGGAGGCGTTGGCCCTGGCGCTCCCTTCCCAGTCCCAGGCCTCGATGTCGGGCCAGACGATCTTGTCCGGCCATTCATTGAAGTCCTCCATAAACGGCTTGCCGGGACGGATCATGGAGCCGCCGGCCACGGGGACATACTCCCATATCATTCCAAACATGTCCGGTCCGCCGCCCGTATTCGGGTCAAAGGGATCGGCTTCAAAAACAAACGAACGGGCGATCGCGTCCGGGAGAATTCTCGGGCTGAGCAGACGGGTCTCGATCATGTCCGAGACCTGCCAGACCGGTTCTCTTCTCAGCAGGCCTCTCACCGCTTCCCTGGGTGAAACAGGATAGCTGTAGATTTTTCGCGCAGGCATGAAAGGGGATGCGGGGATCTCCTCTCTGACTTCCATTTCCTTGGGATCGAATTTGGGCACTGCCATGGTCGGTTCCTTATGAAAATTTCCGTTGGTAGCCATCGGATGGCGGTTTGCTCCTTCTCGAGGGGCGCAGAATACCACGGGACCGGGCGGAAAACATCAATGGAGGAGGGCTTTTTCAGAAAGCCCCCCTCTCCCTGGTTATTCGGCCTGATTTGTCTTCGGAGCGGCTCCGCGGCCGGCGGGCGGCATGCCCATCCCGCCCCCTACCTCGCGCTTGAACTTGATCTCGTCCCCGGTGAGTGTTCCCGTCCAGGATATGGTCATATCCTGGCCGTTGACCTGACGCACATAGCTGAAGGAAACCTGGTTTCCTTCCACCTTGCCGTCCTTGAACTCGATCGCCCCGGGCATTTGACGGTTTTCGATGGTTCCCGTCCACCTGGAGCCTTCGGGCTTCAGCTCCAGCTCGATTTCGCCGTCGCCATCCTTTATGAGCCATTTCCCCGCAGCCCCTGACGGTGCGGCGGCGCCTTTTTCCTTCCTGGCGGTGAGTTCGGTACTGGCGCCCCCTCCCATCATGCCGCGCCCCGCGCCGATCCCCCTGCCGCCGGCCATGCCCATGCCGCCGAATCCGCCCCCTACCGGTTCTCCGTTATAGCTCCCGATGGAGGGGGGGGGCGTGACCGAGCCGGCCGGCTGGAACAGCATCTGCGCCATCAGGTACAGGTTGTTGTTCCACACCATGACCTCGTGGCCGCCGGTGTCGACATACCAGACATGATCCAGGTTCGCCTTGACCAGGGCCTGGTGGAGATTCCAGCTTCCCGTTATCAGGTTGTCCTTGTCGCCGCAGCCGATCCACAGCAGGCTCAGCGGGTCTTTGGCCTGCTGGATCTTGGGGATATGGACGGCGGGCTGCTGGAGATTCGGTGCGGAGGAGAAGCCGCCGACCCACGCGAACTTGTCGATGTTGTTGATTCCGAAATTGAGACCCTGCCCGCCTCCCATGGACAGGCCGGCGATGGCACGGTGGTCCCGGTCCGCTTTCACGGGATAGCGCGATTCGATGTAGGGCATCAGGTCCTGCAGCAGGTCCTTCTCGAAAGTGGCGTAGTGATTGAAATCCGCCATGAAATTGCTCGAGGGAGGCTCGGCGGAAGCCCGGCCGTTAGGCATCACGATGATCATGGGCACGGCCTTTTTGTCGGCGATGAGGTTGTCGAGGACCTTGTTCGCCGCGCAGAGGGTGGTCCAATGAGTTTCGTTGCCGCCGATGCCGTGCATCAGATAGAGGACGGGGTATTTCTGATTGGGATCGTAATTCGGGGGGGTGTAGACGACGGCCTTGCGGTCGACGCCGATGCTCTTGGAATGGTACGTCAGGGTTTCCAGGCTGCCCTTCGGTGTGCCCGGCCGGACCTGGATGAAATCGGCGGGTGCATGGTTGGGCAATGTGACCGCGGCATACGCCGCCGCCGTCCCCGTGGAAGGCACCATCGGAAGAATCCCGATGGCCGTTTGTACCATTGCCGCCCAGAGCAGGCAGCCGGCCCCGAGTGGCCAATTCGGCTTGGTGAATCGCTTCATGAAAAACCTCCTTAAAATTATGGATGGCTGCGCAATCACGCCGGCGCGACGATCGGGCGGCGGATCCTTCCGTTACGGCGTTATGGACGCTGACTCCAGGGCTTTTCCGCCGCAACCTGCTCCCCTGCGATATGACCGAAGACGATGCACTCCAGGATGTTGCCGCCGCCCTGGTACCCCCAGCTGTAGATCGCCCCCAGTTCCCCGCCGGAATAGAGCCTGGGTATCGGTTTGCGATTCGTATCGAGCACCTGGGCCCTGGCGTTGCGCCTCGGCCCTCCCTGCGTGTTGGTGAATGCCGGGACGAACTCCGCGGCGTAGAAGGGGGGCGTTTGAATCGGCGCCATCCTTTTGGGGTCGCGGCCGTATTCCGCGTCGTTCTTCTCCGCGCAGGCCTTGTTCCAGGCGGCCACGGTTTTCTCGAGGGCCTCGGGATCCTTCCCGATTTTCGCGGCCAGTTCCTTCAGGGTGTCCGCCTTGAGGATCCAGCCCTTTTCTATTTCCGCCAGGTTGTCGGCGCTCCAGTCGTATTTTTCTATCTGCGCCCACCAGCAGAAGAAATAATTCTTCGGGTACAGCGGTCCGCTCTTTCTCATCGGCTCGTCGAAGACCAGGTGGACGGGAAGGGGGGTGGGCACGTGGATGTAGATGCCGTGGAAGGGGATTTTGCCGTGCTTGGTGAAATAGGTCTCGTTGGTAAACCGGGTGGCGTCTTTCGCGACCCAGATCCAGCCGTTTCCCGGGGGGGCGAAATTGTATCCGAAAGCCCAATCCTTCCCCGGAATCCTGAAATTGAAGTCGGGTCCCGCCTGATTGTCCATGTGCCAGAGATCGGCGCCGACGGCCATCGCCATGCGGATCCCGTCGCCGGTGTTGTATGGGCTCCCCTTGGGATAGGCGTAGGGCATGCCGAGGTAATCGCGGATCATCTCCTGGTTGTTTTCAAAACCACCCGTGCAGAGAACCACGGCCTTCCTGGCCTTGACATAGATTCTCTTCCCCCCCCTTTCGGCGATCACCCCCCGGACCTCTCCGGTTTTGACGTCCCGGATCAGTTCCACCCCGGGTGTCTCGTACTGAACCCGGATCCCTGGCTTCCGGAGAGCGTTTTCCATCATGAGGAGCCACAGGCGTTGAAACCCGTTCCCCTCGGCGGACCAGCAGACGTTTCCGGCGCCGCCCGGAAATTCCGGGTACTCGCCCTGGGTGGGCATCGTTCTTACATCCATGCCCATTTTCGTGATCCATTCGGTCACCTGGATGGAGTGTTCATGGAAGGCCCTGGCTACATCGTCCGGGATGGGGTAGCCGTCACTCATGGCCATCTGGTAGGTGACGGCCTTGTCCGAATCGGGAGGACACCACCAGCCCTGGCCGCTGACCCTCGTATTGCCGCCGGCGTGAGCCTCGGGCGCTTTCTCCAGGATCAAAACGTCCTCCCCGCGGTCACGGGCCGTGATCGCGGTCATGAGACCGGCCGCGCCGAGGCCCAAAACCACGACCCCGGCTTCAAGGTCCCACTCCCTGATCTGATCCGCTTCCACGACGCCCGCTTCCACGGCTTTGATTCCCGCCAGCGCGGCCGAGCCTATTCCCGTGGCGGTGGTTTTGAGGAAGAGTCTTCTCGTTGTATGCATGATTCCCTCCCTTTCCGAATGGTTTCCAAGGACGGGGTCCCCTGCGAAAAAGGCACCATCATCACTCTGCTTCGGCGGCGTCGGCCCCTTGCGGCGGCGTGCAGGTCGTTTTTCCCGCTTGGACAGCAGGCTATAGAAGTCGTCAACGCCTTGTCAAGAAATTTGGCACAAGGATGTGACAGCTATTATGTGACGTGCCTGCTATCATTTGGAAACGGCAACATTTGACATTTGAAACCTGGCTTTTTGGGTTATGCTGTACCGGCTTTATCCAGGAAACCTTTCCAAGGAGGATGGAATGATCAGGAGAAACACCCTCGTTATCTGCGCACTGCTGATGATGGCTTTGCCCGTTGCCACGCAGGCGGCGCCGTGCGACCGGGAGTGCCTTGCCGGGTTCGTCACCGGGTATGTCGACGCGCTTCTGGCCAAAAATCCGGGCGCCCTGCCCCTGGCCGCCGATGCCAGGTTCACCGAAGACACCAAGGAATTGAAGCCGGGCGAAGGCATGTGGAAGAAAGACCTGAAACCGACCCGGTACCGCAGGGACATCCTGGATGTCCGCCAGGGTGTTGCGGTCTCCTTCCTGGTGCTGGAAGAGAACAACGCCCCGATTCTCTATGTGGTGAGACTGAAGGTCGCCGACAACAAAATCACCGAAATCGAGAGCACGGCCGTGATGAACAGGGAGGAGGGGATGCTGTTCAACCCGGACAACCTCAAGACGGTCCGCCCGGAGATGCTGGCCAAACCGGAAAAGGGCCGGCTGAACACCCGTGAAGAGATGATCAAGATCGCCGTCACCTACCCGGAGGGGCTGAAGGTGGGAAGCTTCGTCAAGGTCGATTCCCCCATGGTGCCCCATGCCTACCGCTATGAAAACGGGAACCTCATGGCCGGCCCGGGCTGCACCTTCTTCAAGGGCTGCGACGTGATGAAGACCCAGACGATCCCGAGACTGGCGGGAATCCGGTACCGGGTCATGGCGGTCGACGAGGAACTGGGGGTGGTGGCGGTGAGGATGAACTTCGGCCCCGGCTCCCTCTTCTCGGGCCAGGGGGAACTGGACGTGTGGCACTCCTTCAAGATCTTCGACGGCAAGATGCACGCCGCCGAGGCTTATTGTGAAACCGTTCCGCCGGGCACGAAATCCGGCTGGGAGAACGGGGCGGAGTACTGACTCTGCCGGCCACCGATTTTACGCATGACACCGATTTCAAGCACCGGGATCGGTGTCCTGCGTGGCGGCCCGGGAAAGACAAGAGATTGGGTGGAACCAGCGCCTTTTGCCGGCGGAATACTCCCCGAGTTACCCGACGATTTCAAGCGATCCATCAGCAGAGAAAACAGCTCCTCCTTATGCCCCGGTAGGGCTCATGCCGGCAGGAGACTGCTACCCGCGTGCAGGGGAGGAGGGGCGCAGGAGGGCGAGCAGTTTCCGGCGCGCCAGGCCGGCGGCGGCCGCGGGGCCGTGCCGGTGCAGGTAGCGGGCGAAGGTGCCGATCGGGCGCAGGCGGATGGAGCGGCGGCGCAACCTGAAGGAGCTGGCCGGGGAGAGCGCGCGGTAGCGGTCCCAGAGGGGGGTCGAGACGCTGTCGAAATAGAGCCAGGGCTTGTCGTGGCCGGCCAGGTGGAGGATGGCCGCATCCTCGCCGAGGGCTTCCAGGGTGGGGTAGGAGGTCCCGAAGAAGCGGTTGATGCGCCGGACGGGGTAGCGGCGTTTCAGGCGCAGGAAGATGCTGTAAAAGCAGTTGTACCGCATCGGCAGCAGGCGCACCCTGCCGGCGAAGAGGATGTTCGAGCAGTCCTGGTCCATGTAGGTCAGGTCGGTCCTCGTCCGGCGCATCTCCTCCAGGGCCGCCGGCGCCCCCTCCTCCCGCAATTGTTTCAGGTTCAGGAGCATGACCCCGGCGTTGAAGTAATCGGGGATGCCGAGCGCGTTGTCGTCGAGGCCGATGTCCCTCACGGCCGCCGCCGGGCGGTCCCCGAGCCCGGTCTCGTACAGGGCGCGGAGGTCTTCCCGGACCAGGACGTCGCCGTCGAGGTAGAGCACCTTGTCCAGGTGCGGGAGCAGATGCGGCAGGTCGAACTTCAGGCAGGCGGCGCTCGTCACGTGGAAGGCGTCGGGGAGGCCGGCGTATTTCCCCGCCGGGGCCTCGACGAGGTGAATGGTGGCGCCCGGAGCGTCGAAAGCGCCGAGGATGCCGAGGTCGGCCGAAGGGTCGGCGGCGACGATGTAAATCTCATAGCGGGTGTCCCGGTGGCGGTGGTGCAGGAGGGAGGCGATCGCGACCGCGGTGGGGACCACGTAATGGCGGTCGCAGATGAAGGCCACGGCGACCGGGGTGGCCGGGGCGGCCTCCCGGGACGGTTCGTTGAAAGGACCGGCGCTGTTCACGGGAGCCATCATATACAAAATTGCGATTCAAATGAACCCCCTCGCGCCTTATACTGGAAGGAACATCGCGTTCAATTCAAAGGGGGTGACGGTCATGCAGAAAACGCTTGCGGTCTTCCTCTTTTTTGTCCTGGTGCTGGGTTCGGGGTGTTTCGTGCGGTCGCTCCACCCGATCTACATGGAGCGGGACCTGGTGTTCGAGCCGGCGCTGCTGGGGGAATGGTCCGAGGCCGGCTCGAAGGAGGTCTGGACATTCTCCCGCGAGGGGGCGAACGGCTATCTCTTCGTCCACACGGACGAGGAGGGGCGGCGGGGGGACTTCCGGTCCGGGCTGGCGAAAATCGGGGACGTCTTCTTCCTGGACCTGGTCCCGGTGGGCCCGGATGCGAGGGGAAACCTGATCCACGACCTGCATTTCCTCCCCGTCCACTCTTTTCTCCACCTCGAGCGGATCGCGCCGACGCTCCGGATGCGGGCGCCCGACCCGGACTGGCTCGAGCGGTTCCTGGCCGCCCACCCGGAGGCCCTCGGCCATGAAACGATCGACGGCGACATCGTCCTTACCGCGCCGACGGGCGAACTGCAGGCCTTCTGGTTGAAACACCTGGGGACGGAGGGCGCCTTCGGGGACGCGAGCGAGATGACGCACCGGGCCGAGGCTCCCTGACGGGGCGCGTGTGGTATACTGCCGGCATTCAGAAGGAAAACCGAAATGGTGGTCTTGCTCCTGTGCGTCCTTCTTTCCTGGATAGGCATCACCCTCTTCTGTTTTGTTTCCGTCATCAGGACCCGGGTGGCCCTGTCGCGGATCGAGGCGGAACTGGGGGGCCTGAAGGCTCGCCTGTCGGCCGGGGGAATGGAAACCCGGGCGGCTGCCCCTGTCGCGGCCGAGCCCGCAGCGGCCGCCCCCCGGGCGGAGACGCCCGCGCCGAAGCCGATTCCGGCGGCGACGCCCACGCTGAAGCCGACTCCGGCGGCGACGCCGGTCCGGCCGGTGAAGACCCGGGCGGAGCGGCTCGACGCCCTGGAGCGGATGGTGGGGACCCGCTGGCTCAACTGGGTGGGGGCCCTAGTGACGCTCGCCGGCACCGCCTTCCTGCTCAAGTTCCTCTACGACCGGGGCTGGATCGGCCCCGCCGGGCGAGTGACGATCGGGATGGGGATCGGCGTCTCCCTGCTCTGGCTGGGCGAACTGCGCCTGAGGCGGTTTCACCCGCTCCTGTCCCAGTCGGTCTCCGCGGCGGGGTGCGGCGCGCTCTTTCTGACCACCTTCCTCAGCTACAAGTTCTATGATTTCGGCGGCCGGGCGGCCACCTTCGGCCTCCTCTGCTGGTTCGCGCTCTTCACCGTCCTGCTGGCGGTGGCGCGGCGCGCCCCGGTGCTCGCCTATCTCGGGCTCCTCTGCGCCTATCTCACCCCCTGGCTCCTTTCGACCGGGGAGGACCAGGCGGAGATCCTCTTCGCCTACCTCGCGATCCTCGCCGCGGCTTCGGCCGGGGTCTCCGTCCTCTGCGGCTGGCGCGGGATCGTACCGCTCGGTTTCGTCTTGAGCCTGGCCCACTACGCCGGATGGTATGTCCGCTTTTATGCTCCCGACCGGCTGGGGACCGCCGTGACCGGGGCGGCGGGGCTCGTGATCCTGTTTGTCGCCGCCGCGCTCTGCCGGGGGGTGCGGCACCGCAAGGGCGTCCGCCCGGAAGAATGTGTCGTCGCGGCCGCGGCCCATGTCTCGGGACTCTGGTTTTTGTGGGACCTCCTGGTGCAGCGACACGAGGCGGCGCTCGGACTCTCGCTCTGCGGATTGTCGCTCGCGGCCCTCGTCGCGCTGCGGGCGGCCCGGTCGAGGCGGGCGTCCTCGCCGCCGCTGGAATCGACCCTCCTCGGTCTTGCCGCCGGGTCGCTCCTCGTCGTGATCCCCGCGGTCCTTCGGGCCGAGGGCGCCATGCTCGCCTGGGCCCTGGCCGGCGTCGTCTTCGCCGGCATCGGAATCCGCGCGCGCGCCGCGGTGCTCGAAGGTGCGGCCGCCTTCTGCCTGCTGGCGGGACCCTGGGTCGGGCTGACCGGCGGCGTCTTTCACACCGGCGTGTTCGTCCCGGCGGCCAACCCCGTCTTTGCAGCCTGGCTGGGGGTGGCAGTGTCCTGGTTCCTGGTCGGACGCCGGTATGGGTCCGGCGGGGCCGGGCAGGGCGCGCGGGCGGCGGCCGGGACCGCGCTCCAGGTCGCGGCCAGCTTCATGCTGATCCTTCTGTTGAGCGCCGAGGCGTGGGCGTGGTTCCGGGGCCGGATCGGGGCGGGCGGGGACGCGGACGCCCTGCGCGACGGACGCACGATCGTGCTGTGCGTCCTCTGGGCCGCCTTCCCCTGGCTGTGGCTGCTGCGAAAGAGGGTGTCGGCGCGGCTCGAGGCGCTTTCCGCGGTGCATTACGGTGTTCTCGGCCTGGCGTGGCTCGCCCTGCTGGCCGACCTGCACCACCGGGATTCCATCGTATTCCTCAACCCGGTCTTCTGGGCCGCGCTCCTCCTGCCGGCGGGCGTCTACCTCCTCGCTTCCCGGATGGAGCCGGGGGGGAAGCGGAGAACCGCGCTCGAACTGGGGGCCCACTTCCTCGTGGCCGTCCTGGTCGCCGCGGAACTGGGCCAGGGGGCGTATCCCGGCGCGTGGACGGAAGCGAGCCGGGGCTGGTTGAAAATGGCTCTCATTTCGGTCGCCTGGGCCTTTTGGGCCACGGCCCTGCTGGCCGCCGGCATCTCCCGCAGCCTGCCGGCCTGGCGGTGGTTCGCGCTCGCCCTGCTCGGGCTCACGCTCCTGAAGGTGGTGTTTGTGGATATGGCCGAGGTGCGGCAGATCTGGCGGGTCGTTTCGTTCCTGGCCCTGGGCGCGCTTCTGATGGCCTGCTCCTACGCCTACAGCCGGCGCGAACGACGGCGCGCCGGGGACCTGGAACCGGATACTCGGGAGGATTCATGATCTTCGTACTGCTGTTCATCTTCGGCGCCGGCACGGCCGCCGCGGCCGGGGACTTCGGGGAGTGGAGATATCACGCCGCCCTCGAGGCGCCCGAGGCGGGCTTCGCCGCCCTGGTATTGTCCCCGCAGAACCTCGACCGCTGCGAAAAGGGGGACCTTTCGGATTTGCGCATAACGGACGAGCGCGGTGTCGAGGTCCCCTACGCGGTCGTCCACGACGCCGGCCGGTCGGTCGAGACCGTCCGCGCCGGGACCGTGCTGAACCGGGAATATCCCGATGGCGCCACCAGCCGGGTCACGGTCGATTTCGGGGCCCCGGTGGAAAAGAACCGGATCACGGTCCCGACGGAGGGGGACGGTTTCCGCCGTCGGGTCCAGATCGAGGGGAGCGACACGCTCGAGGCCTGGAGCACGCTCCTGCCCGAGGGGTGGGCGATGGCGGCGGGGACGGCGCCCGAGCGGCGTTTCGAGACTTTCGACATCGGCCTCAACACCTATCGCTACCTGCGCCTTTCCGTGCAGAAGATGCCGGAGGAGACCGGCCCGCCCGAAATCGGGCGGGTGAGCTTCGTCCACCGGCAGGTGGTCGAGCCGGTGGAGACGGCCGTAAGCGGTGCGCTGCTCGAGGCGCGGATCGAGGATGGGGCGACGGTGATCGAGGCGGACTTCGGACGGCGCAACCTGTCGATCGGGCGCTTCCGGCTCCTGCTCGGCCGCGACCCCGGCAGGATATTCGAGAAACGGTGCGTCGTTTCCGGGCGCAACAGCCTGGAGCGGGCCGAGAGGGTCCGGTTCGAAAGCGGCGAATACGGCAAGGAGCGGCGGGTGGCGACTCCCTGGGAGCGGCTGGGGGAGGGGGTGATCCGCCGCGATGTCCGGGGGGAGCTGTCGCTCGGCCTCGCCGTCCCCTCGAGATTCCGTTACCTCAGGATCGAGATCGAAAGCCGCGACGGCCCCCCGCTGGAAGTGGCCGGCGTGACGGCTTATGCCGCCCCCGTCTATCTCGTCTTCGAGCCGGCGGGCCAGTCGCGCTTCCGCCTCTACGCGGGAAACGCCTCGGCCCCCGCGCCGCGCTACGAGTCGGCGCGGGCGCTCGCTTCCCTGGACGTCCGGACCCTGGCCAGGGTATCCCCGGTGGAACTGACCGGGAGAGACCGGCCGCCGGAGAGAGCCCCGGAGGGGCAGCGCCTGGTGTGGGTCGTGCTCGCGCTGGCCGTGCTCGCGACCGCCTGGATCCTGCGGAGCACCGCGGTGAGTGTGCGGAGAGCGGGATAGCTTCGAACGGGGCCTTATGAAACACAGAATCCTTGTGGTGGACGACGAGCCGGGCCAGCGGCAGTTTGTCGGGGGCGCGCTTGCCCGCGAATACGAGGTGGTGACGGCGGCCGACGGGCGCGAGGCGTCGGAGCTCCTCTCCGCCCGCAGCTTCAGCCTGGTGATCACCGACGAGCGGATGCCCGACATGGGGGGGATCGAGCTGATCCGGTGGATGCGCGAGCACGCCCCGGAGACCCCCGTCATCGTCCTGACGGCCTACGGGTCGGTGGAAACGGCCGTGGAAGCGATCAAGCTGGGGGCGGAGGAGTACCTGACCAAGCCGCTCAAGAGCCCGGAGGAGCTGCGGGTCGTGGCCGGCAGGGTGATCGGCCGGAGCGGCCTGCGCGACCGCAGCCTCCTCCACCAGCAGGAGACGGACGCGGCCTTCCCCGCGGACATCATCGCCGAGAGCGACGGCATGAAGCGCGTCTTCCGGCTCGCGGAGCAGGTGGCGCCGCAGCCGACCACGGTCCTGCTGACGGGGGAATCGGGGACCGGCAAGGAGGTGGTGGCCCGCTTCATCCACCGGCGGAGTCCCCGGCGCGCGCACGCGTTCGTCGCCGTCAACTGCGCCGCGATCCCGGAGACGCTGCTCGAATCGGAGCTGTTCGGGCACGAAAAGGGGGCTTTCACCGGGGCGACGCAGACGCGCCGGGGGCGCTTCGAACTGGCGAGCGGCGGCACCCTCTTCCTGGACGAAATCGCGGACATGGGGGTGGACCTGCAGGCGAAACTGCTGCGGGTGCTCCAGGAGCAGCAGTTCGAGCGGGTCGGCGGCGACCGGTCGATCGCCGTGGACGTGAGGGTGCTCGCCGCGACCAACCGGTCGCTCCGCGAGGCCATCGCCGGGAAAAGCTTCCGGGAGGATCTCTATTACCGCCTGAACGTCTTCCCGATCCCCATCCCGCCGCTGCGCGAGCGGCGCGAGGATATCCTGCCGCTGGCCGATTTCTTCGCCCGAAGCCTCTCCGCCCGCATGGGGAAGCCGGCTCCGGGGTTCACCGCCGGGGCCCGGGAACTCCTTTTGCGCCATGACTGGCCCGGGAACGTGCGGGAGCTGTCGAACGCCGTCGAACGCGCCCTGATCCTGGCGCCGACCGGGGCGATCGACGCCGACGGCCTTCCGATGAAGGCCGCCGCCGCTGCCGGACCCGGGCGGACGGGACTGCTGGCGCGGGCGGAAAGGGAAACGATCCTTGCCGCCCTCGAGCGCCACGGGGGGGACCGGCGCGCCACGGCCGAGGAACTGGGGATCAGCCTGCGCACCCTGCAGTACCGACTCAAGGAATACGGCGTGGCCGGGCGTTAGGGGGCGGGGACCGGAGGGCCGGGGAAACCATTGCCGGAGGGGATATGCGACTTTACGGACTCGTCGTTCTGCTTGCGTGGTTGTCGGTTCTCCCGGCTCATGCCCAGGAACCGCCGGCCGTGATCGAATCGTTCGGCCCGGAAGGGTTCGTGAAAAACGTCCGCCAGGTGCGGGCGCGTTTTTCCGAGGCCATGACGCCCCTGGGCGACCCCCGCGACCGCGTGAGCCCCTTCCTGATCGAGGCCCCCGTCGCCGGGTCGGGCAAGTGGGAGGACGAGACCCACTGGGTCTACGACTTCGAGAAGGACCTCCCGGGCGGCGTCCGCGCGACCTTCACGGTGCGCCCCGGCCTCATGACCCTCGCCGGCCGGCAGGTGGAAGGGGGGCGCGTCTTTTCCTTCCACACCGGCGGCCCCGCCGTCCGGACCTCGCGCCCCTGGGAGGGGAGTTCCTCGATCGACGAGGAACAGGTTTTCGTTCTGAGCCTCGACTGCGATCCGGATGAAGCCTCCGTCCTCAAGTCGGTCCATTTCCGGGTTGACGGAATCGGGGAGCGGGTGGGTGTACGGGTGCTCGGGGGGGAGGAACGGTCCAGGGTGCTCGCGGCGGTGCGCGGCCTGCGCGCGGCCCCCGATGCCCCGCTCCTCCTGCTGAAAGCCCGGCGCCGGTTTCCCAACGGGTCCCGGGTGGAACTGGTCTGGGGGCGCCAGGTGCGTTCGCTCTCCGGACTGACGAACGAGGCGGACCGGATCCTGCGCTTCAAGGTGCGCCCGGTTTTCCGCGCCGGCGTCGAATGCCGGCGCGTCAACGCCGACGCCCCCTGCCTGCCGATGACGCCCCTGAGACTCGAGTTCACCTCTCCCGTGGCCTGGGACTCGGTCCGGGGGGCGGTGCTCGAGGAGCCGGGGGGAAAGCGGCACGCGCCCGCCAGGGGGGAGGAGACGGCCGACCACGTCACGGCGGTGACCTTCATCGGCCCCTTTCCGGAAAAAGCCACCCTGCGCCTCGTCCTCCCCCCGGAGCTCAGGGACGACGCCGGGCGGACGCTCGACAACCAGGGGCGCTTTCCCCTGGAGATCCCCGTGGACGAATATCCCCCGCTGATCAAGTTCGCGGCCGATTTCGGGATCCTGGAACGGAACGCTGATCCCGTCCTTCCCGTCACCGTCCGGAACGTCGAGCCGACCCTGGCCGGGTCGCTCCTGGAGGTGCGGGAAGGGGCCCGGAGCATCCACCCCGCGGAGGTCCTCGATCCCGGCCGGGGCCGGAGGATCCTCAACCCCGACCAGGCCCGCGAGGCGGAGGCGATGGAGGCGCGGATCCTCCGGATCGCGCCCGACCGCCCGAACCAGGTCCGGCTCTGGCTGAAGAAGATGTCGGATCGTTCCGGCCCCGGGGGGAAGCGGGGAGAACCGCTGCTCGGGGGAGCGGCCGGGTCGACGTCCCTCTCCGTCCCCCGCATCCAGGGGGCCCGGAGCTTCGAGGTCATGGGCATTCCGCTCGGCGGGCCCGGTTTCTACGTCGTCGAAATCCGGAGCGAGGTGCTGGGAGCCGCGCTGCTGGGGCAGCCGCGGCCCATGTATGTCTCGACGGCCGCCCTGGTGACCAACCTGGGGGTCCATTTCAAGTGGGGGGCCCAGTCCTCCCTGGTCTGGGTGACGACGCTCGATGGCGCCCGCCCGGTCGGGGGTGCCGGGGTGGAGGTGCGCGACTGCGCGGGGGAGGTGCTGTGGCGGGGGGAGACCGATGCCGACGGCATCGCCCGGCCTGCGGGGCTGCCGAAGCAGGATGAACTCGAGGACTGCCTCCCGAGCCGCCTCGGCGGCGGGCTGATGATCACGGCGCGAAAGGCCGACGACTTCTCCTTCGTCTTCTCCGGCTGGAACGACGGGATCGAGCCTTGGCGCTTCAACCTGGGGGGGTACGGCGACAACCTGTCGATGTCGGCCCACACGGTGCTCGACCGGCCGCTCTTCAGGGTGGGGGATACGGTGCACATGAAGCACTTCCTCCGCAGCCGGGTGCTCGAGGGGCTGGCACTCCCGGGAGAGCGCCCGGCCAGCGTCGAGATCGAGCATCTCGGCAGCGACCGGAAGTACGAGATCGAGCTCCGGTGGGGGGCCGACGGATCGGCCGAAAGCGAGTGGACCGTGCCGTTCGGCGCCCACCTCGGCGCCTACCGGATCTCCATGCCCCTCGCCGCGGAGCGCTACTACCAGCCGCGCCTCTACACCGGCACCTTCCGCGTGGAGGAATTCCGCCTCCCGGTCCTGCGGGCGTCGATCCAGCCCCCCGCGGAGGCTCCGGTGGCTCCCTCCCGCCTCTCCTGCGGCCTCGAGGCGGCCTACCTGTCAGGGGGCGCGGCCGCGGGGCTTACCGTCCGGTTCCGCCACCAGCTCCAGGATTCCCGCGCCCCGGCGCCGGACGGTTTCGACGGGTTCGTCTTCGCCAACGGCCCGGTCAGCGAGGGGGTCACCCGCACCTCCGCCGAGGATTACGAGGAGGAGGGCGGGAGGCTCCCGGCGCTGGAGAGCCGGGAGCTGGTGCTCGACAAGGCCGGCGGCGCGCGGGTCGAGATCGCGGATATCCCGGCCATCGACCGGCCGAAGGCCATCCTGGCGGAGATGGAGTTCCCGGACCCCGCCGGCGGGATCCAGACGGTATCGCGCCGGATCCCGATCTACCCCTCCCGGTGGCTCGTGGGAGTGCGGCCCGACGACTGGGTGGGGGCGCGCGACAAGCTGAAGATCCAGGCGGCCGTCATCGACGTCGGGGGGAAACCGGTCGCCGGGGCCCCGGTGGAGGTGGACCTCTTCACCCGGAAATACTATTCCCATCGCAGCCGCCTCGTCGGGGGGTTTTACGGTTACGAATCGGTCGTCGAGACGAAAAGGGAGGGGCCGTTCTGCAGCGGTGTGACCGACACTCGGGGGCTGCTCCGGTGCGAAGCCCCCTCCCCCGTCGAGGGGAACGTGATCCTGGTGGCCCGCGCCAGGGATCCCGAAGGGAACCCCAGCGCGGCCAACCGCGGGGTATGGGTGGCGGGATCGGAGGGGTGGTGGTTCGAGGCGTCGAGCGACGACCGGATGGACCTGCTCCCGGAAAAGACCCGCTACGAGCCGGGGGAGACCGCCCGCTTCCAGGTGCGCATGCCGTTTCGGGAGGCGACGGCGCTGGTGGCGGTGGAGCGGGAGGGGGTGTCGGACGTCTACGTCCGTACCTTGACCGCCCGGGAGCCGGTGGTGGAGGTGCCGATCAGGCCCGGCTACGCCCCCAACATCTATGTCTCGGTGCTCGCGGTGCGCGGGCGGACCGGGGAAACGCAGCCGACGGCGGTGGTGGACCTGGGCCGGCCCGCCTACAAGCTGGGGATAGCGGGGATCGAGGTCGGCTGGCGGGGGCACGAGTTGAAGGTCGAGGTGGAGACCCCCCGGGAGGTCTACCAGGTCCGCGAAAAGGTGCCGGTGCACATCCGCGTCCGGCGCGCGGATGACGGCCGGTCGGCCGCCGGCGGGGAGGTGGCGGTGGCGGCGGTGGACGAAGCGCTGCTAGAGCTCCTGCCCAACGACAGCTGGGACCTGCTCGACGCGATGATGGGGCGGAGGTCCTACTCGGTTTCGAACGCCACGTCCCAGATGCACGTCGTGGGGAAGCGCCACTTCGGCCTGAAGGCGGTGCCGACGGGGGGCGGGGGCGGACGCGAACCGACGCGCGAGCTCTTCGACACCCTCCTCTTCTGGAAGGGGCGTGTGCCGCTCGATGCCGCGGGGGAGGCCCGCATCGACATACCGCTCAACGACTCCCTCACCGGTTTCCGTATCGTCGCCGTCGCCCATGAGGGCGCCGGCCGCTTCGGCACCGGGTCCCGCTCCGTCCGCTCCAGGCAGGACCTGATGGTGATTTCGGGCATTCCGCCCCTGGTCCGGGAGGGCGACCGCTTCACCGCTTCCTTCACGGTGCGCAACAACACGGCGGCGACGATATCGGTGGAGGCGCGGCTGGTGGCGCCGGCACTGGGGCGGGAACTCCCGCCGCGGCGGCTTGCGCTCGGGGCGGACGAAGCCTCGGTCGCCAGCTGGGAGATCGCGGTCCCGCGCGGCGCGGCGGAGATCGACTACCGGGTGGAGGTGGACGCCTCCTCCGGGCTCCGGGACCGGATCCGGGTCCGGCAGGAGGTCCTGGCGCACCCGCCGGTCAGGCCCTGGCAGGCCACCCTGGTGCAGCTCGACCGGGAGGAACGGATCGAGGTGGAGCGGCCCTCCGGCGCCGTCGCGGGGCCGGGTGGGATCGAAGTCCGGCTGCAGCCCGACCTCGCCGGGGGGCTCCCCGGCGTGCTGGACTATATGAGGAATTACCCCTATTCCTGCCTGGAGCAGGAGGCCTCCCGCGCCGTCAGCCTGAGGGACAGGGCGCGCTGGGATTTCGTCATGGACCGGATGCCGGCTTACCTGGACGGTCACGGCCTGCTGAAATATTTCCCCTCCTCCCGGTGGGGCAATGTCGCCCTGACGGCCTACGTCCTGAGCCTCGGCCACGAGGCGGGCTGGGCCGTCCCCGACCCCGTCCGGGGACAGTTGATCGCGGGCCTGCGGGCCTTTCTCAACGGCGAAATCCCCGGCGCGGACTCCTGGGGCGGACGGGACCTCGACATCCACAAGCTCCTGGCGCTCGAGGCGCTCTCCCGTTACCGGGTCCCGGTCGTGGACTGGGTGCGGACCCTCAGGATCGATCCCAACTCCTGGCCGACTTCCGCCCTCATCGACTGGCGCGACATCCTCCGACGGGATCCGGGCATTCCGGACGCGGCCCGGCGCTCGGCCGAGGTCGAGCGGATCCTGGGCGCCCGGCTCGATCTCCGCGGCACGACTCTCGGCTTTGCCACCGAGGCGGGCGACGCCCGCTGGTGGCTGATGGCGGAGGGGGACTCGAACGCCAACCGGCTGATCCTGTCGGTGCTCGACGCGGCCTCCTGGCAGGGGGACCTGCCGCGGCTCGTGCGCGGCTCGCTCGCGCGCCAGCGGCGCGGGAGGTGGCTGACGACGGTGGCCAACGCCTGGGGCGTGCTGGCGCTGGAGAGATTCTCCCGCCGCTTCGAGGGAGAACCGGTGACGGACGCCACCGCGGCGCGGCTGGGCGGGCGGCGGGAGGTCTGGGACTGGGGGAAGGAACCCGGGGGTGCGACCCGCCTCCTCCCCTGGCCGGAAGGGAGGGGGACGGTCGAACTGGAGCACGCGGGGAAGGGCAAACCGTGGGCGGTGGTCACCTCCATGGCGGCGGTGCCGCTCGAGGCCCCTTTCGAAAACGGGTACCGGGTCAGGAAAATCATGACGCCGGTGGTGCAGAAACGCCCGGGCGCCTGGAGCCGCGGTGATATCGCGCGCGTGCGCCTTGAATGCGAAGCCCAGGCGGGCATGGGCTGGGTGGCGGTCAACGACCCGATCCCCGGCGGCGCCTCCATCCTGGGGGGCGGACTGGGACGCGATTCCAGGCTGGCGGTCCAGGGGGAGGAGCGGCGGGGCTGGACCTGGCCCGCTTTCGAGGAACGGTCCCGGGAGGCGTTCCGCGCCTATTACGATTATGTTCCCAAGGGGGCCTGGGTGGTGGAGTACACGGTGCGACTGGACAATCCCGGGAGCTTCAACCTCCCGCCGACGCGGGTGGAGGCGCTCTACGCGCCGGAGATGCTGGGGGAAAGCCCGAACGCGCCGGTGACCATCCTCCCCTGAGCGGACCGGAGAGGAGAACGACAGGGATGAAGATCCTCATCGCGGCCCTTCGCGGGAAGATCCTGCTCGTCTCCCTGCTCGCGCTGTCGGCGCTGGCGGCGGTCTTCGCCGCCCGGTTCGGGCTCGACGCGGGGCCGGACCTGCCGACCGCGGAGGAGGTGCGCGCCCGCTACCTTCCGAGCGAAGGGGTCCTGCTCGACCGCAACGGGGAGGAACTCGACCGGGTGCGCCTCTCCTACGAGGGGCGCAGGGCCGGATGGACCCCGCTCTCGATGATGTCCCCGGCGCTGCTCGAGGCCGTCGTCGAGGCGGAGGACCGGCGCTTCTACAGGCATCGCGGGGTCGACTGGCGCTCGGCCCTGGCGGCCGCCGCCGGGAGCCTGGGCGGGGGGGCGCGCCGCGGCGCCAGCACCATCACGATGCAGCTCGTCTCCTTCCTCCTCCCCGAATCGGTTCCCCCGCCCCCGGGCCGCACCCTCGGGCATAAGTTCGACCAGATGCGCCTGGCGCGGCGGCTGGAGCGGGAGTGGACCAAGGGCGACATCCTCGAGGCCTACCTGAACCTGGCCCCGTTCCGGGGCGAACTGGAGGGGGTCACGGCCGCCGCCCTCGGCATTTTCGGCAAGGCGCCCCACGGCGTCGTCGCGGCCGAGGCGGCGATCCTGGCCGCGTTGATCCGCGCCCCGAACGCCCCGGTGGCCAGGGTCGGCGCGCGTGCGGAGGCCCTGGGGCGCAACCTCGGCTGGCGGCTCTCCGCCGCGGACCTGGAGCGGCGCTGCCGCGAGGCTTTCCGCCGGGCCCATCAACTCCCGGACGGGAGCCGGTGGGCCCCCCACGCCGCCCGGATCCTTTTCGCCGAGTGGCGGGGCAAGGGGCCCGCGCCGGGCCGGGGCGGCGCGGTCACGGTCCGCTCCACCCTGGACGGGGCGCTGCAGCGGCGCGTGGTCGAAGCGCTCGGCCGCCGCCTGGCCGAACTCGCCCCGCGCAACGTCCGGGACGGCGCGGTGCTCGTCGTCGACAACCCGAGCGGTGAGGTGCTGGCCTACGCCGGGAGCGGGGGGGATTTTTCCAGCGCCCGGCACGTCGACGGCGTCCGGGCCCTCCGGCAGGCGGGGTCCTCGCTCAAGCCCTTCCTCTACGCCCTCGCGATCGAGCGGCGCCTGATCACCGCCGCCTCCATCCTCGAGGACGCCCCGCTCGAGATCGCCCAGGCGGGAGGGGGGATGTACCGGCCGGAGAATTACGACCGCCGTTTTCGCGGGCCGGTCACCGCCCGCATCGCCCTGGCTTCCTCCATCAATATCCCGGCCGTCCGGGTCCTGGAGCTCACGGGGGTGGAGCCCTTTCTGGACAGGCTCCGGCGGATGGAGTTCCGCGGCCTGCGCCGGGCGGATTATTACGGTCCCTCGCTGGCGCTCGGCTCGGCCGACATCACCCTCTGGGACCTGACGGGCGGTTACCGGGCGCTGGCCGCGGGGGGCGTGTGGACCCCCCTGCGCCTCCTGCCCGGGGGTCCCGGGCCGGGAGAGGGGCGGAGGGTCTTTTCCCCCGGGGCCGCCTTCATCGTCGGCGATATCCTGTCCGACCGGGAGAGCCGCAGCTACGCCTTCGGGCTGGACAGCCCGCTGGCCACCCCGTTCCAGGCGGCGGTCAAGACCGGCACCAGCAAGGACATGCGCGACAACTGGTGCGTCGGGTACTCCGGCCGCTACACCGTGGGGGTCTGGATGGGGAATTTCACCGGCGAACCGATGTGGAACGTCCTGGGGGTCACCGGGGCGGCCCCCCTCTGGGCGGAGATCATGCACGACCTCTCCCGGGAAGATCCCGCCCACCGCCGCGAACCGCCTCCGGGGCTGGTCGCCCGGGTAACCGCGCTGCCCGACCTGGGCATCACGGGGCGGGAATGGTTTCTCGCGGGGACGGAGATGGAGGTGGTGGAAGCGGCCGCCGGCGGCCCCGGGGGGAGGATCCTCGCCCCGGCCGACGGGGAGATCATCGCCTGGGACCCCGATATCCCGTCCGACCGGCAGAAGGTATTTTTCGAGGCGCGCCCGCCGGCGGCGGACCTCTCCTGGGAACTGGACGGCGCGGCCATGGGGGGTGCCGGAAGCCTGCTGTTCTGGACCCCGGCGGCGGGCGCGCACACGCTCCTGCTGCGAAGCGCGGACGGGGAAACCGTCGACCGGGTCCGCTTCACCGTCCGGGGCGGGCCGGACTGAGCCGGCCCCGCCCCTGCGGACATGCCGGCTATCGGCCGGCGAAGACCTTCTGCTGAGCGGCGAGCGTTTTCAGTTGCCGGTCCACGACCCTTTTGGCCCGATCGGCCACATCCCCCTGGCTTTCGGCCACCTTCTTCTGCATCTCGAGCGTCGCCCGCTCGAGATCGGCCACGATGCTGGCCGCGCGGGCGGTCTCGGGGCCGCTGACGTTGATATCCGCCTGCTCCCCGCGCTTGATTACCAGCTGCCGCTCCAGGTCGAACGCCTGCTTCATCCGTGCGGCCAGCTCGATTCGCTTCTTCGCAAGGTCGATTTCGGCCTCCCGGAGCGACTCCCGCTCCTCGTGCAGGCTCTTGTCGCGCTCCAGGGCTTTCTTCTCCGATTCGAGAAGCAGGACCTCGGATTGATTTTTGGCGTCTTTGGCCGCCTTCAGTCTGTCCTTGTTGTCCGAGAGCGCCCGTTTCTTTTCGTCGATCCTTGATTTCGAGGCCTCGCGCCCCGCCTGGGCTACGCGTTCCGCTTCCCTCGCCGCGATTTCGAGCTGGCGGGCCATCTCGATGTCGCGGTCGATCTCGGTCAGGTCCCGGGGCTGAACCAGCATGAGGAACCGGTCCTGGGTCGGGGAAACCACCACCGGCCCCGCCTCCCCGGATGCGGCTCCGGGCGGCAGGAGCTGCGCGGCGGCCGGCAGGGCAAGGGCGGAGGCAAAAGCCAGCGCCGAAATCATCGATCGGGGGATGCGGCTGGAGATCTTCATACGGTCAACTCCCTTTCCGAGAGGGTACTGCGATGCACTACGGACAGCTGAAATGTTACGCCCACACCTAGGCGGGCGTCCAGCCCCCTGTCAGTGGAGACGCCGGAGGGCTTCGATCCGCTCCTCGAGCGGGGGGTGGGTCATGAACAGGCGCCGGATCCCGCCGGCCCCTTTCCCCGAGATCCCGAAGGCCGCCATCTGGTCGGGGAGCCCGGCCCGGCCGGAGGCGCGCCGGAGTTTCTCCAGGGCGGCGATCATCGGCTCGCGCCCGGCGATGCGGGCCGACCCGGCGTCGGCCCGGAACTCCCGCTGCCGGCTGAAATAGAAGACGACGACGCTGGCCAGCAGTCCGAAGAGGAGCTGGGCGGCGATGGAGGTGATGTAGAAGGCGGGCCCGTGGCCGCGCTCGGTCTTCAGCACCACGCGGTCGACGAGGTGCCCCACGACCCGGGAGGCGACGATGACGAAGGTGTTGACGACCCCCTGGATCAGGGCCAGCGTCACCATGTCGCCGTTGGCCACGTGGCTGATCTCGTGGCCCAGCACCGCCTCGACCTCTTCCCGGTTCATCGAACGGAGCAGCCCCGTGCTCACGGCCACCAGGGCCGAGTTGCGCCGCATACCGGTGGCGAAGGCGTTCGGGTCGGGGGAGTCGAAGACCGCCACTTCGGGCATCCCTATGCCCGCCTGCCCCGCCTGGCGCCGGACCGTTTCGAACAGCCAGATCTCGGTTTCGCTGCGGGGGGAGGCGATGACCTGGGCCCCCATCATCCGCCTGGCGGTCCATTTCGACATGGCGAGCGAGATGAAGGACCCCCCCATGCCGAACACGGCGGCGAAGACGAGGAGGCTCCTCATGTCGAGCCCGACCCCCTGTTCGTCCAGGATGCGGTCCACCCCCAGGAGGCTCAGCACCACGCCGAGCACCAGGACGACGGCCACGTTGGTTACCAGAAACAACAGGACTCTCTTCATGCGACTCTGCCTCCAATACGGGATCCGCCCGCCATTCGCCTAAGGGTACCAGACGCCCGGCCCCTTTTTAAGACGCCCGGCGGGGTCACGGGTTCCGCTTTTTCGCCACGCCCAGGCGGGCCAGGATGTTCTCCATCAGGCACCAGCGGGTCAGGGCCGATTGCAGGAGGTTGGCGCCCACGAAGGCGGTGAACCAGAGCCACCCGGGGTGCACCCAGTGGGCCAGGGCGAGGCTGAGGAGAATGAAGCTGCCGGCGATCAGGCGGATCCATCTTTCCATCGTCATCGTCGTCATCGGGAACTCCTTCATTGGCTGACCGGCGCGGGGGCGTGACGCAGTTCCCGCCGCCGCATCCGGTAGAACAGGATCGGGACCGTCATCCGGCTCAGGAGGAGGGAGGCGACCTCCCCCGCCATCAGCGAGATGGCCAATCCCTGGAAGATGGGGTCGGCCAGGATTACGGCGGCCCCCACCACCACGGCCGCCGCCGTGAGCATCATGGGGCGGAAGCGCACGGCGCCGGCGTCCACCACCGCCTCGGCGAGCGGCACCCCGGCCGCCAGGCGCAGTTCGATGAAATCGACCAGGATGATGGAGTTGCGCACCACGATGCCGGCCCCCGCGATGAAGCCTATCATGGAGGTGGCCGTGAAGAAGGCGCCCATCGCCCAGTGTCCCGGGAGGATCCCCACCAGGGAAAAGGGGATGGCGGCCATGATCACGAGCGGGGTCTTGAAGCTCTGGAACCAGGCCACCACCAGGATATAGATCAGGATGAGGACGGCGGCGAAGGCCAGGCCGAGGTCGCGGAAGACCTCGTAGGTGATGTGCCACTCCCCGTCCCACTTCATCGCCAGCCGGTCGCTCGAGGAGGGCTGGCGGGCGGTGAAGGTCTCGAGACGGTACCCCTCGGGGAGCTCCATCGCCGCGATCTTCCTGTTCATGGCCAGGATCGGGTAGACGGGGCTCTCCTCGCGCCCGGCGACATCGGCGGTGACGTAGACGACGGGCATCAGGTTCTTGTGGTAGATGTTCCGCTCCCGCTCCCCCCGCTCCCACTCCCCGAGTTCCCCGAGCGGGACCAGGGCCCCGGAACTCGAGGCGACCCGGAGACTGTCGAGCGCCGTCACGCTGGAGCGGTCGGCCAGGGGGAGCCGGACGACGATGTGGACGTCCTCCGCCTCGCGGTCCTGGTGCAGCAGCCCGGCCCGGGCCCCGCCGAGGGCGATGGTCACCGCCTGCTGGACTTCGGCCGCCGACACCCCCGCCAGGGACGCTTTCAGCCGGTCCAGCCGGAAGAGGAGCTCGGGCTGCGGGTCCTCGACGTACCAGTCGATGTCGACCACGCCGGGGGTTTCCGCCATCATCGCGCGCAACCGCGCGGCCAGCTCGACCTGCCGTTCGTAATCGGGCCCGTACACCTCGGCCACGAGCGTCTGGAGCACGGGCGGCCCCGGGGGGACTTCCGACACCTTCATCCGGACCCCGTGGGCGGCGGCGACCGGTTCGAGGATCTCCCTCACCCTGCGCGCGATGTCGTGGCTCTGCCGGGAGCGCTCCCCCTTGGGGGCGAGGTTGACCTGGATGTCGGCCACGTTGTCCCCGCTGCGCAGGTAGTAGTGGCGCACCAGCCCGTTGAAATTGTAGGGGGACGCGGTCCCGATATAGCTGATGGTCTCGGTGATCTCGGGGATCCGGTCGAGTTCCACGGCCAGCGCGCGGGTCGCGGCCGCCGTCCTTTCCAGGCTGGTCCCTTCCGGCATGTCCACGATGACCTGGAATTCGCTCTTGTTGTCGAACGGGAGCATCTTGACGATGACGAACTTGAAAGCGACCATGCTCATGGCCCCCAGGAGCAGGAGCAGGACCAGCCCCAGGAACGCCCACTGGTTCCTGTCGCTTGAGAGGACCCTGCCCATGAAGCGGCGGTAGAGCCGGGTCGAGCGGTCCTCCTTTTCCCCCGCCTCGTGCTTCGGGGAGATTTTGCGCATCAGGCGCACCGCGGCCCAGGGGGTGACGACGAAGGCCACCAGCAGGGAAAAGATCATGGCCGCCGAGGCGCCGATCGGGATCGGACGCATGTAGGGGCCCATCAGCCCGCGCACCAGCGCCATCGGCAGGATGGCGGCGATCACGGTGAAGGTGGCGAGGATGGTCGGGTTGCCGACCTCGTTGACCGCCTCCACCGCCACCTCGGTGAAGGAGCGATGGCGGTTTTCCGGCAGTCGCCGGTGCCGCACCATGTTTTCGATGACGACGATGGCGTCGTCGACGAGGATCCCGATGGAGAAGATGAGGGCGAAGAGCGTGATCCGGTTGAGGGTGTATCCGTAGAGGAGGAAGACCACCAGGGTGAGGGCCAGGGTGACCGGGATGGCCACGGCGACGACGCCCGCCTCCCGCAACCCGAGAGCCAGCCAGATCAGCAGCGTCACCGAGACGATGGCGATCATCATGTGGAGCAGGAGTTCGTTCGATTTCTCCGCGGCCGTCTCGCCGTAGTTGCGCGTGACCGTCATTTCGATCGAGGCGGGCAGATGCCCCCGGCGGAAGCGCTCGGCTTTCTCGAGCACCGCTTCCGAGAGCGCCACGGCGTTTTTCCCCTTCCGCTTGGCGAAGGTGAGGGTGACGGCGGGCGCCGGGGCGCCGGCCCCGACCCCCGTCCCTTCCGCGGCGGGCCCGGGGGAGAAGAGGACGTAATCGGCCGGTTCCTCCGGCCCGTCGATGACGCGTGCGACGTCGCCGAGGTAGACGGGGACGCCGTCCCGGGCGCCGACGACGAGGCGCTCGAGCTCCCCGGCGTCCCTGAAGAACCCGTCGATGTGGACGGCGATCGCCTCGTCACCGCGGGTGACGGTGCCCGCGTGCGCCTCGCGGTTTTCCATCTCGAGCAGCCCGGCGATCTCGGTGGGTCCGATGCCGTAGGAGGCCAGTTTCGAAAGGTCCGGCTCGACCCGCACCATGCGGCGCTGCCCCCCGAGGATGCGGGTTTCGGAAATGTCGGGGATCCGCTCGAGGTCGTGGCGCAGTTCCGCCGCCGCGCGCCGGAGGGCGAAGCCGTCCAGTTCCCGGCTCCAGAGCGTGAGCGCGAGGAAGGGGACGTCGTCGATCGAGCGGGGCTTGACCAGGGGCTGCGAAGCCCCGGGCGGGATCAGGTCGAAATTGGCGAACATCTTCTGGTTGAGGCGGACGATGCTCTCTTCCTCGTCCTCCCCCACGTAGAAGCGGACGATGGCCATGCTCGACCCCGGGCTGGAGGTGGTGTAGACGTACTCCACCCCGGGGATTTCCCACAGCAGGCGCTCCATCGGCCGGGTGATGCGGGTTTCCACCTCCCGGGCGGAGGCGCCGGGGAAGGAGACCATGACATCGATCATGGGGACGATGATCTGGGGCTCCTCCTCCCTGGGGAGCATCACCACGGCGGCGACGCCGAGCGAGACCGACGCCAGCAGGATGAGGGGAGTGAGCTTGGAGTGGATAAAGGCCCGGGCCAGCCGGCCCGCGATCTGCGGTTTGCTCATGAGGAGAGTCTCCTTATCGGCCTGCCTGTACCCGGATCCCGTCGGTGATGCCTCCGTCCGGGCGTGCCACGATGGTTTCCCCGGGCCGCACGCCGGACAGGATCTCCACCCGCGCCTCGTCGTAGGGGGCCAGCTTGACCAGGCGGAAGAAGGCCCTCGAGTCGGCGGCGATGACGAACAGCCCGGTCAGCTGGCCCGTCGTCCGGACCGCTTCCCTGGGCGCCAGCAGGACGCTGCGGGTCCCGACCGGCACCTCGACCTTCATGAACCGGCCGCTCGGCGCCGAGGCGCCTGCGGGCAGATCGACCTTGAACTCGACCGTGTGCGTCCCCGGGTCGGACACCGGCACGATCTCCGACACCCGCCCCTCGATGGCGTCCTCCCCGGCGCCGCCCCGGACCCGGACCTTCATCCCCGCCCGGAGGGCGCCGGCATGAGCCGAGGGGAGGTGGGCGACGACCTGCGGACGGTCGGTGGTCTCGATCACCAGCAGCGGGGTGCCGGGAAACAAGGCGGTTCCCGGGTCCACCGACAATTCGACGATCCTCCCGGCGGCAGGGGCCTGGATCTCGCTCCAGCCCAGCAGCACGTCGGTCCGCCCGGATTGCGCCGTCGCCTGGGCTATCCGGGCCTCGACCTGCCCGATGCGCTCCATCGCCGCCGCGGCCTGGGCCTCGCGCGCGGCCAGTTCCGCCCTGGCGGTTTTCTGCCGCATGCGGACTTCGTCGATTTCCTGGGGGGAGACCGAGCGGGAGGAGAAAAGCTTTTCATAGCGGGCCAGGGTCTGGGTCGCGAGGTCGTCCGAGGCCTCGGCCGCCGCCTTCATTTCGAGGGCGGCCTGGTGCGCCCTCCGCGCTTCCGACAGGGCGCCCTCCGCCTCCCTTATCGCGGAGAGCGCCGCCGTTTTCTGGCTTTCGGCGTCCCTCGCGTCCAGCGAGGCCAGGAGTCTTCCCCGGGGGACGGCGTCCCCGACCCGCACGTGGACCGCGCGGACGTGCCCCTGGACCTGCGACGCCAGCCGGATCCGCTCCCTGGGCTGGACGCTCCCGGGGGCTTGCGCGACGGTGGGGACCGATTCCGGCCGGAGTTCGACCAGGGGCGCGGCGACCGGCTCCGGGGCGGAGCCGGCGGACGGTTCGGGCCGTCCGCCGCACGCCCCCTGCAGCATGGCGGCCGCCAGAACGGTCCAGAGCAAGGTTTTGGTTTTCATAGGTCGGTCCTTTTCTCCCGTGAGGGTATTTACCGCAGGCTCATCGCCGGGGATGAGGGCGCGAGCGTCCCCGCGGCGTATTCCACCTCGGCGCAGCTGACGCGATAACGGTAAACGGCCTCCGCCAGCCGGGTGCGCGCGCCGCTGCGGGCGGCCTCGGCCGACAGCAGGTCGGTCATCGTCGCCAGGCCCGCCTCGTAACGGTTCTCGAGGATCCTGAGGCCTTCCTCGCTCTGCCCCTCGGCGGAAAGCGCCGCCTGGACCTGCTTTTCCGCCGCCCGCTGCCGGATGAGGGCCCTCCTGATCTCGAGCGCCATCGCCGATTCCATGGCCTCCGCCTGTCGCTTTTTCCGTTCCTGTTCCTGCCTCGCCGCCCCGAGGGCGGCCCGGTCGGCGCCGCCGGCGAACAGGTTCCAGTCGAGGGAGAGCCCCGCGCTCCAGTTGTTTCCCCCCGGTCCGTCAAGGGAGGGGTGGTTCGCTTCCCACGCGCCGAAACCCGCGATGACGGGGTAGAACTCCTTCTTCCTCGAGTCGGCCAGGGCTTGGGCCTGCCGCAGTTCGGCGAGGAGCGCCTGGTAGTCCGGCCGGCGGCGTTTCTGCTCCGAAAGCAACCCCTCCTCCGCGGGGAGGGGGAGGAGCGTCGGGGCGAGGGGGGCGGTCGCTCCGGCAGGGAGGTCGAGCGGCCGTCCCATCAGCCGGTTCAGGTGCGCCCGGGAGCTTTCCAGGTCGCCCTCGGCCTGGATGAGGCGCTGCCGGGCCTCGGACAGGTGAACCTGGCTGCGGAGCAGGTCCGAATCCACCGCCACCCCGCTCTCCACGCGCGTGCGCGCCTGCGACTCTATGGCCTCGGCCGAACGCAGGGCGATCCCGGCGGTTTCGAGGGCCGCCCGGGCGAGCGAATGGGCGTAGTAGGCCTGGAAAAGGTCCATCAGGACCCGCTGCCGATGCGCCTCGTGGGCGAGATCGGCGACGGCGATCCCGGTTTCGGCCTGTTTCCTCAGGCTGCGGGTCCGGCCGAAGTCCCACACGACCTGCCTGGCCGTGACGCGCGTCTTGAGGTTGTCGAGCGGGTCGGGCGTGTTGAGTTCCTCCAGCGCGAAGTTGGCGGCCGTGAACCGCTCCTGGCCCAGCAGGGTGCTGAAGACGAACACCGGGTTGTCGCCCGCCTCGTAGGAGTGTTGGAAATCGATCCGGGGGAGGTACCCCGCCCGGGTTCCCTCGAACCGGAGATGCGCGGCCTCGAGTCCCGGCAGGTCGACGGCAAGGTCCGGGTTGTGCGCGAGCGCCCGCTCGGCCGCCTCGGCCAGGCTGAGCGGTTCTTCGTCCGCCGCTGCGGCCGCGGGTGGAAGGGACAGCAGCGCCATGGACAGCAACGCCATGGACGGCAGCGCCATGGACAGGGTCCGTAGTCTGGGTTTCGTATGCATGGTCGCACCTGAACGATGGGTTCGAATCTTTTCCGGCGGTCAGACTGCGGCCGGATGCATCGCGGAGGCCAGCCTCTCCCCGGCTTTCAGCCTCCGGTAGAGGATGGAGCGCATGATGGCGCAGGCCTTGTGGATCTCCGGGTCGGTGAGGCGGTAGAAGATGCGCCTCCCCTCGCGCCGCGGCTCGACGATCCCCTCGCGCGTCAACAGCGACATGTGTTTGGACAGCGTCGCTTTCGAAAGCTCCAGGTCGGCGATCAGGTCCGCGGCGGGGGCCTCCCCCCCGCTGAGCCGGTCCACGATGGCCAGCCGCAGGGGGTGCCCCAGCGCCTTGCAGATGGAGCATTGCATCCGGAAAATTTTGTCCATCACCGACTTGCTAGGGTTTCCATGTTTCATAGTATTATAGTTCCCCAAAACAGGAACAATATAACGGTTCCCCTTCGCGCTGTCAACCGGAACCGGACCCGTGATACGATAGGCCGGATTTCCACGAGCGCGCGGAGACGCGTATGCCCAACACGAGAACCGGGAAGGGCGGAGGCGAGAGGCACCGTCGCCCGGGGCGAAGGCCCCGGCGGGGGCACGAGCTGAGACTCGCCCGGGCCGAGGCGATCGCCCACATGGGCAGCTGGGAACTGGACCTCGTCCACGGCACCCTTTCCTGGTCCGACGAAGCCTACCGCATTTTCGGCGCCGAGCCGGGGGAGTTCGCCCCCTCCTACGGGGCGTTCGTCGAAAGGGTCTTCCCCGAGGACCGCGAAGCCGCGCGGGAAGCCTACGCCCGCTCCCTGCGACCGGGCGGCGGGGGGTACGAGATCGCCTACCGGGTGCTCCGCCCGAAGACGGGTGAAATCCGCTGGGTGCTGGAGAAGTGTCAGCACACGCGAAGCGCCACGGGACGGGTAACCCGGTCGGTCGGGATGGTGCTCGATATCACCGCCCGCAAGCTGGCCGACGAGGCGCTCGAGCGCAGCATGCGCCGGTTCGAACTCCTGGCGGGAACGGCGGAGCAGCTGCTGCGGTCGGCCGAGCTGCAGCCGGCCGTGGAGTCGATCTGCCGGAGGGTGATGGAATACCTCTCCTGCCAGGTGGCGCTCTGTTTCCTCGCGGATGAAAGATCGGGTCGGCTCCGGCTCGCCGTCGCCCTGGGCGTTTCGCGCGGGGAGAGGGAGCGGATCGAGTGGCTTGACTACGGCCAGGGGATCAGCGGCGTGGCCGCCCGGGACGGCCGCCGCGTCGTGGCCGAGAACATTCCTGCGGAACCCGAAGGGGAACTCGCCCTCCTCTGCGGTGCGGGCCTGCGCGCCTACGCCTGCCACCCCCTCGAGGCCGCCGACGGCCGCGTCCTGGGGACGCTTTCGTTCGGAACGCGCGACAAGGCGGCCTTTCCCCCCGATGACGTGTCTCTCATGAAGGCGATCGGGGGCCAGGTGGCGGCGGCCCTGATCCGCATGCAGGGGGAGCTGTCGCTGAGGCACACGGCGGAGGAACTGGCCCGATCCAACCGGGACCTCGAACAGTTCGCTTATGTCTCCAGTCACGACCTGAGGGAACCGCTGCGCACGGTCACCGGTTTCGTCCAGATCCTCGAGGACCGGTACCGCGACCAGCTCGACGCCCGGGCCCACGAGTACATCGGTTTCGCCGTCGACGGCGCAAGGCGCATGCAGCAGCTGATCGACGACCTGCTCGCCTACGCGCGGGTGGGGAGCGCGCTGTCGATCCAGCCCGGGAACGCGCGGGATTCCCTCGACCGGGCGCTCGACGCCCTCAAGGGGATGATCGGGGAATCGGGGGCCGTGATTACGACCGACTCGATGCCGGTCGTGCACGCGGACGCGACGCTTCTCTGCCAGGTATTCCAGAACCTGGTGGAAAACGCGATCAAATTCCGCTCGGCCGACCCCCTGCGGATCCACGTCGGCGCGCGGCGGGAGCGCGGCGGCTGGCTCTTCCGGGTCACCGACAACGGGATCGGGATGGAACGGGAGCACGGCGAGCGGATCTTCGTCATCTTCAAACGGCTGCATTCCCGGGAGAAGTACCCCGGGACCGGCATCGGGCTGGCGCTGTGCAAGAAGATCGTGGAGCGCCACGGGGGGAGAATCTGGGTGGAATCGGAGCCCGGGCGGGGGTCCACCTTCTACTTCACCCTTCCCGACCGGACGGAATAGTCCTGCCTTCATCCCCCGGCTGCACTTTCCCCTTTCCCGCGCCGTCCGGCCCGGGTATCATCTGATTTTTTTCTCTCGGTGACGATCATGGGTGATCTGGGGTCATTCTTTTTCCCGAAGGCGGTCGTGCTCTGGGCCCTTCTGGGCCTCCCCGCCGCTCTTCACGCCGAAGGGACGGAGGAGATCGCGGCGCTCGAGGCGGAGGTGGCGGCGCTCCGCCCCGACTCCCGGTATCCGCACGATCCCTTCATCCTGGTCACCCTCCAGGAGGCGGTGGTCGCCAAGCGCGAAGGGAGCGGGGGCGTCGGGGCCTGCCTCGCGCACGAAGGGTCCGGCGGCATCGTGGCCCGGGGGCGCAACCGGCAGTATGTCCCCTACTGGCGCAGCGACCTGCACGCGGAAATGGACGTGCTGAACCGCTGGGAGGACCGGATCCGTCTCCTCAGGGGTTCCGCCAACCCCCGGGAGACCGGGGACCTGGTGCTCTACAGCTCCATGGAGCCCTGCCCCATGTGTCTCACCCGCCTGATCAACACCGGCCTCAGGAAGGTGTACTACGCCGCCATCGACCCCGACGGCGGCATGGCCCGAAGAATCGACCTCCTCCCCCCCTTCTGGCGCGAAGCCGCCCGGGGCGCCGCCTACGAGGAGGCGGCGTGCTCCCCCGCCATGAAGGCCCTGGCCACGCGTCTCTTCCGCCACGGCGCGCGTGCGAAAGCCTTTGCCCGCTAGCGCTCCCCTCCCGCGGGCGGCGGCCACTTTCTGCGCTTAGCTATTGCAATCCGGTAATAATTTGTTATTAATTGTGGTTTTGTGTAAGCAAAACCGATAATTAGGAGAGTCCACAATGAGTCTTAAAATGAAGATGGGATCCTGCCTGGTGCTCGCGTGCCTGCTCGTCCTCGCGGCGGGGGGCGGTCTCCAGGCGCAGACCAAGCAGTTCATGACCTGGGTGCAGGACCTCAACTATCTCGAACGGGTCGCCGATGAAGACCTGGCGCGGGAGGCCGACGGGATCGAACAGATCCGCTCCGCGGTGGAGCTCTGGATCCGGATGCACCCCGAGACGGCGGTGACTCTCCAGGCCGCCCCGGCCCGCCCCTGGGACGCGGCCGCGCTGCGGAGCCAGGTCACGGACCTGAAGACGGCGGTGACGGCCATCCTCGCCGAAGACCCTGCCCGCCCCTTCCAGCTCGGCGTCACCACGGTGAGCGTGACTTCCGAGGCCTCCCCCCTCTCCCCGATCGCCGAGAGCGTCGACCAGGAGAAGCTGGAGCAGCTCAACCTGACCAACGTGGGGACGGCGCTCGATTACGTGCCCGGGGTGTCGCTCGACCGGAGCGCCAACCGGAACGAGGCCCAGATCCGCCTGCGCGGCTTTTCCAACCGCGGGCAGATCCCCCTCTACCTCGATGGCATCCCGATCCAGGTGCCCTATGACGGGACCCTCGATTTCAGCCGTTTCCTGACCGGCGACATCTCCGAGATCCAGGTGGCCAAGGGGTACTCCTCCCCCCTGATGGGGGCCAACAACCTCGGCGGGTCGATCAACCTGGTGACCAAGCAGCCGGAGGACAAGCTCGACGGGGAGGCCATGATCGGGACCGGCTCCGGGGACGCCCTGCTGGCCTCGATGCGCCTCGGCTCCCGCTGGGAAAAGTTCTACCTCCAGGGCTCGCTCGACTGGAACCAGAAGGACTACATCCCCCTTTCGGGCGATTTTGCGGCGCCGGCGCCCAACCAGCCCGACTATAAGCTCAACCATTCCGATTCGCGCGACGCCAAGTACAGCGGCCGCATCGGTTTCACCCCGCGGGGCGAGGACCAGTACGTCTTCAGCTACATCAACCAGAAGGGGGAGAAGGGGCAGCCGCTCTACACCGGCTACGGGGCCAACGCCCGCAACCGCTACTGGAGATGGCCGGAATGGAACAAGACCAGCTACTACGTCATCACCAACACCGGGATCGGCGACGCGAGCTCCATCAAGCTGCGCCTCTACTACGACCAGTTCAAGAATTCGCTGGGGAGCTACGACGACGACACCTACACGACGTTGACGCGAAGGTACGCCTTCTTCTCCGTCTATGACGACCACGCCGGCGGCGCCTCGGCCGAGTTCAATACCCGGCTCCTGCCGCGCAACAACATCAGCGCCTCCTTCTTCTTCAAGGACGACACGCACAAGTCCACCGACCTGGTCCCCTTCCGGACCGCCACCACGCTGGACCGGATCCAGACCTTCTCCTTCGGGTTCCAGGACGTGATCACGATCACCCCCAAGGTGCAGGCCATCGTCGGCTTCAACGTCGATCACCTGAAGGGGCTGCAGACGATGGAACTGACCGACGACGAACTGTCGACCCGGCCCATCATCTGCGAGTCCAACCCGGACAACGACAGCTTCGCGGGCTGTACGCCCGACGCCTGGGTCTTCAGCCCCCAGGTCTCGCTTTCCTACAGCTTCACCCAGAACGACAAGCTGTTCGCCACCTTCTCCGACCGGGGCCGTTTCCCGCTGATGAAGGAGCTCTACACCGCGGGCCTGGGGCAGAGGCTGCCCAACCCCGACCTCGATCCCGAACACAGCCGCAACTGGAATTTCGGCTGGTCCCACGTCTTTTCGTCGAAAACCATGGGACAGGTCGAGTTCTTCCGCAGCGACATGCGGGACGCCATCAATGACGTCTTCGTCGCCGACCCGGGCGAGTTCTGCTGGGACAGCGACGTCCCGGGCGCCTGCGAGCAGTTCGCCAACGTGGCCGAAGAGGATCACTACGGGGTGGAGGTGAGCCTCCGCAGCACCCCCTTTTCGCGCCTGACCCTGGACGGGAGCTACAGCTACCTCGAGCGCAGCATCACCATCAGTCCCGATATCCAGCTGTTCGACCCCGACTACATGATCCTGCCCACCCTCCCCAAGCACAAGCTCATCGCCAACGCGGCCCTCAACCTGCCGCTCGACATCCTGCTGCTGGGGACCTGGCGGTTCGAAGGGGGGCTTCACATGCAGGACACCAACGACAGCGTCGATCATGACGGCGATCCCGAAACGCCGCGGGTCGCCCCCCCGATCAACTCCACATCCTTCGGCACCGTGGACCTCGGGGCGGTGGCGCCCATCTACGGCGGGATGTCGCTGCAGGTCGGGCTGAAGAACCTTTTCGACCGGAACTACTACTACACCCCGGGCTACCCGGAAGCCGGCCGTAACTGGTATTTCAACATGCGCTACAAGTTCTGATTCGGCCGCGATGACGGACGGCCGGCCGCGGGGGGCGGGGGCGTGAGCCTCCGCATCCCGCGGCCGTTCTTTTTTGGGCTCCTGTCATGGCCGCCTGGATCTCCGGGCGGAGATAACAAAAATTAACAAAAAATAACTAGTTTTCCGATTATGTCTGATGTAATATGGTGCCATCTCTAGCCATTGGAGAGCGGAGGGCCGGCAGAGCATGGGGCTCTGAGCGACCCCGGCCCTTCCGCAGTTTCCTTCCCGGCATCCCTGTTTTTGTTCAACTTCAACCCGATTCCCCCTCCCGGGTGGTATAGTAGCTGGTCAAGAAAGGGGGGACCCATGCTTACGGTGACGACTCCGTCTCTGGAGGGGAAGAAAATTCTGAAGTATCACGGCCTGGTCAGCGGCGAGGCGATCCTGGGCGCCAACATCTTCCAGGATCTCTTTGCAGGGATCCGCGACATCGTCGGCGGCCGCTCCGCCGCCTACGAACAGGAACTGCGCAAGGCGAAGGAGATCGCCCTCAGGGAGATGGAGGGGGAGGCCGCGCGGCTCGGGGCCAACGCCGTGGTCGGCGTCGACCTGGATTACGAGACCATCGGCAAGGGGACGATGCTGATGGTGAGCGCGAGCGGCACGGCCGTGACCGCGGAATAACCCGCCGGCCGTCTTCACGGCCGCGCCTTCGGCAGGAGATCGGGATGAGCAAGGTACCGGAGAAATTCTGGAAGTTCGTGCGGCGTTATCCGGCCGTCGCCAGGGCCTACGAGGAATACGCGGGAGCGTGCCACCGGGCGGGCCCCCTGGGCGACCGGGAACGGGTGCTGATCAAACTAGGCATCGCCATAGGGAGCAACGCCGAAGGCTCGGTCAAGTCCCAGGTGCGCAAGGCCCTGGACCTGGGGGTGGCGCCCGGGGAGATCCGCCACGCCATCCTGCTGGCACCGACCGCGATCGGGCTGCCGATGATGATGGACGCCCTGTACTGGGCGGAAGAGATTCTCGGCGCCGAAGAGCCGGAGGGGGGGGCGCAGCCCGGACGATGACGCGCCCGACCGGGGACAGGACATGAAATCCCTGATATCCCAGACTGTTTCCCTGATGCACGGTGCCGGGGGCAAGAGCGACCTCCGGATGCTGGGACGTTACCTCGGGCTCCTGGCCGCCATCATCATCCTCTACAGCGCCGCCTTTCACGCTCTCATGCTGATGGAGGGCCGGCAGTATTCCTGGATCACGGGCGTCTACTGGACGCTCACGGTCATGTCGACCCTGGGGTTCGGGGACATCACCTTCTCGAGCGATCTGGGGCGCGCCTTCTCCGTCGTCGTCCTCCTGAGCGGCATCCTTTCCCTCCTGGTGGTGCTCCCCTTCGCTTTCATCCACTTCTTCTACGCCCCGTGGCTGGAGGCGCAGAACCGGGCGCGCGCGCCGCGCCGGCTCCCCCCCGGGACCCGCGGCCACGTGATCCTGACCCATTTCAACAATTCGGCCGCCAACCTGGTCGGGCGGCTGCGGCAACTGGGCATCCCCGCCGTGGTGCTCGTGCCCGATTTCCGGCAGGCGCTCGAACTGTTCGACCGCGGCTACCAGGTGGTCGTCGGCGAACTGAACAACCCGGACACTTACCGCGACCTGCAGGTCCACCAGGCGGCACTGGTCGTCGTCCTGAACAACGACCTGGCCAGCACCAACATCATCTACACCATCCGGGAGCGGTGCGAGCACGTCGTGACGGTGACCAACGCCGACCAGGACGATTCCCTCGACATCCTCGAGCTGGCCGGCAGCACCCACGTGTTTCAGTTCCACAAGCTGCTGGGGAGGGCGATGGCGCGGCGCGTGCTCGGCACCAGCCTCGAACCCAACGTGATCGGGCGCTTCGGCGCGCTCAGGATCGCGGAGGTTCCCGCCGCGGCCACCACGCTGGGGGGACAGACGCTGGCCGAGAGCCGCCTGCGCAGCCGGGTGGGGGTGAACGTGGTCGGACTCTGGGGGAAGGGGGAACTGAGGCTCCCGACGCCCGACACCCGTATCGAAAGCTCCATGGTCCTGGTGCTCGCGGGGACCGCGGAGCAGCTGGGCCGTTTCGAGCGGCTGGTGCGCCCCCCGGACCGGCAGGACCGGCAGGACGGGCCGGTGCTGATCCTGGGCGGGGGACGCGTGGGCCAGGCGGTGGCCGAGACGCTGGAGGAACGGGGGATCGATTACCGGATCGTGGAAAAACGCGGAAACATCCGCAAGGGGAACGCCCGGGTCATCGTGGGGAGCGCGGCGGATCGTGAAACGCTGGAGGAGGCGGGGATCGGGCAGACGCCGTCCATCATCGTGACCACGCACGAGGACGACCTGAACGTCTTCCTCACCATCTACTGCCGCCGGTTGCGCCCCGACGCCCAGATCATCAGCCGGGCCAGCCTGGACCGGAACGTCAAGACCCTCTACCGCGCCGGCGCCAGCCGGGTGATGTCCTACGGGACCATCACCAGCTCCACCATCGTCAACCTCCTCCGGCCGGAAAGCCTGGTCATGCTGTCGGAGAACGTGAGTGTTTTCGTCGCCCGCGCCGGAAGACGCCTGAAAAACCGCTCGCTCCTGCAGCTTTCGGTCCGCGAGCAGACCGGCTGCAGCATCATCGCCGTCAAGCATGACGGGGGAATGACGGTCAACCCCGAGCCCTCCGAGATCCTGCACGAGGACGACGAGCTGATCCTCGTGGGGGACACCGAATCGCTGGACCGCTTCGCCTCCTGGAAGCCGCAGCGGGCCTGAAATTGGAAAGGGAAGGGTTTATGGAAATCGAGGAACGGATCCTGAGGAGCCTGGACGGGGTCGTGGTGCCGGGCGTCGGGCGCGGCATCGGGGCGATGGGATTGGTGCGTGGCGTCGAGCTGGAGGGGGGCAGGGCGAAGGTCCTGCTGGCGTCGACCGGGCTGATCCCGGGCGCGCGGAACTGGATCGCCGACCGGGTCCGGGAGGCCCTGGAGCCGCTCGAGGGGGTCGACGGGGTCGAGGTCGAATACCGTGCTTTCAAGGCGAAGGAGCTGAACAGGGTGGGCCGCATCATCGCCGTCATGAGCGGCAAGGGGGGGGTGGGGAAATCGCTCGTTTCCGGCCTGCTGGCCATCGCACTCAGGCGCCGCGGGCACGAAGTGGGGATCCTCGACGCCGATATCACGGGGCCTAGCATCCCCAGGATGTTCGGCGCCTATCTCCCCCCCGGCGGGGACGAAAGCGGCATCCTCCCCGTCGTGTCCGGATCGGGGATCGGGATCATCTCGATCAACCTCATGCTGGAGGCCGAGGACGTGGCGGTCATGTGGCGGGGGCCGCTGATCGCCAACACCATCAAGCAGTTCGGCGAGGATGTCCTCTGGGGGAACCTGGATTACCTGATCGTCGATCTTCCCCCGGGCACGGCCGACGTACCGCTCACCCTGATGCAGTCCTTCCCGGTCACGGGCGCCGTCGTCGTCTTCACCCCGCAGAGCCTGGTGGAGATGATCGTGCGCAAGTCGGTCAACATGGTGGCGGAGATGGAAAAGCGCCTCCTCGGCGTGGTCGAGAACATGAGCTACCTCTACGTCCCCGAGATCGACAAGAAGATCGAGATCTTCGGCCCCAGCCGCGCCGAGGAGATCGCGCGCGAGACAGGGGCTCCGCTGCTGGCGCGGATCCCCATCGACCCGAAGCTGGCGGCGCTGTGCGACGGCGGCAGGATCGAGGAGTACGACGGGGAACTCCTCGACCTCCTGGGAGAGGGAGTGCTCCGGGAACTGTCCTTCGAGGTGTAGCCGGCGCCCGGCCGGAGTCAGGACCCGAGCGCCAGGAAGACGGCCCCGACCGCGAGGCCGACGATCAGGTTGATCAGCTTGACCATGAAGAAGGCCTTGCGCGAGTGGGCCAGCAGCGGCAGCATCCCGTGCCCGTCCTGGACGATGGAGCTCGCCAGCAGCGTGCCGAACGGCACCAGGTTCTGGGAGAAGAGGGTCACGAAGATGAGGTGGGGGCCCGATTCCGGCACCAGCCCTACCAGGCCGGCGAGCGCCAGGACGATCCATGGGCTCCCCTGGATCGTTTCCCCCACCCGCCAGTAATGAATGATGAGGTGCAGGAGGAAGAGGGCGCCGAACGTCCAGAAGAAGATGCGGGGGGTATGCTGGAGGACGACATGTTTCCAGAGATGTTCCTCCAGGAAATGGTCCGGGACGGTCGCCACGATGAAGAGCCCCACGCCCGAGGTCAAGAGCAGGGTCACCCGGACCCAGTCCCACTGTTCCGGCCCGATCTTTCCGAGGGAAACCAGGGTCATGAAGCCGAGCAGGGCGAAGGCGAGGGTCCCCCGGGCGGGGGAGCATTTCCTCCACTCGGCGAGGAAGCGGCCGGTGGAAAACATGCGGCGGTGCTCCTCGGAGTGGAGCTGGAAATCCTCACGGCAGGAGAGGAACGCGGTGAGGCGCGCTCCCGCCAGCTTGTCGGTCAGGGTCCCCGCCGCGAGTCCCACCAGGAAGAGGATCCCGTGCAGAAGGAAGGCGGTGCGGGGGATCAGGGCGAACATGACGAACGATTCGTCGCCGCTGGTGGCGATCATCGCCGCCACCACGCTCCCCAGGGTCAGGCGCCGGTGGGTGTACATGGCCACCACCGCGAAGGCGCCCAAACACCCGGGGGTGAGCCCCAGCAGCGTCGCCAGCGCGTACTGCCCCAGGCGGTGCCTGGACAGCTTCTCCTGCCAGGCGCCCTGGCTGATCACGTTGACATATTCGATGACCAGCATGATGATGGCCACGAATCCCGTGATCAGCAGGGCGTGGCTCATGACCGGGAGAACATGTTCCATTTAGTCGGCTCCTTTCCGCCCGGTTCCGGGCCCTTGTTCAATCGAGCAGGAGGTTCAGTATCCCCCCGGTCACCAGTGTCGCCGCCAGCATGATGCCGGTCGACTTGGCGAGCCCCCGGAGCCCGATCTCCCTCAGGAGCACGATGAAGGTGGCGATGCAGGGGAAGAACATCGCCAGCACCACGCTCCCGACCACCAGTTGCCCCGCTGTCAGGCCCAGGGGGGCCAGCATCCCCAGGGCGACATCCTTCCTCAGGAATCCCACCGCGAGGGCGGCGACCGATTCCCTGGGCAGGCCCAGGACCGTGGTCACCACCGGGGCGAAGAAGTCGGCGATCGCGTCGAAGAGGCCGAAGGAATAGAGGAGGTTGACAGCGAGGACCGCCCCCAGAACCAGGGGGATGGCTTCCACGAAAAACCCCCGCACGCGCGCCCACAGTTTCTGCGCGATCGCGCGCGGCGAAGGGAGGCGGTAGGGGGGGATCTCGATAAGCAGTTCGGGGGTGAAACCGCGCACCAGCCGGCGCAGGACGAACCCCAGCCCCATCCAGACGAGGAAGAGCACCGCGTAGACGAGCAGCACGTAGCGCCCCCCCCGCTGGCCGACCAGGCCGAAGATCATGGCCTGGAGCGAGGCGCACGGGATGGCTATGGAGATGAGGGTGGCCGCGATGAAACGTTCACGCCGGCTCTCCAGGACCCTGGTGGCCATGACCCCGGGTACGTTGCATCCGAAACCGAGCATGGTGGGGATGATGGCGTACCCGTGCAGCCCCAGCCGGTGCATCAGGGTATCCAGCATGACCGCCAGGCGCGGCAGGTAGCCGGAATCCTCGAGCAGCCCCAGGGCCAGGTAAAAGGAGAGGATGTAGGGGAAAACCATGGCGATCGGGACGTAGAGCCCGCTGGTGAGGAGGCCGAACGATTCGACGAAGTGGACCTTTCCCCCGGCGAGGTCCCCCACCACGATGTCGTGCAGCAGCCCGCCCCCCCCGAGGAGCCGGCTGACCTGGAGGACCACCGGGGCCCAGACCCCCTCGAAGAGCGGGTCCATCACCCGGGCGATGAGGCCTTCGCTGGCGAGCCGGACCCCGACAAAGATCCCGGCCAGTACCGCGGCGGCGATGAGGCCCCCGGAGACGGGACGGAGGGTGGCGTCGGCCAGGCGTTCCCTCCAGGTGTGGTGTCGGTGGGACACCTGCTGCACGCGCCCGACGATCTCCCCGACGGCCATCCACCGCTCGGCGCTCGAGCGCGCGGGGTGGGCGGGGACCGCGGCGCGCGGCAACGCCTCCACCAGCTGCTTCATTCCCTCGCCGGAGACCGCCACGGTGGGGATGACGGGGACCCCCAGCGCCGCTTCCAGCTTTCCCAGGTCGATGTCGATCCCATGGTGCCGGGCGTCGTCCCACACGTTGAGCGCCACCACCACCGGGGTGTTCCGCTCCAGCAGCTGCAGCGTCAGGTAGAGGTTCCGCTCGAGGTTGGTGGCGTCCACCACGTCGATGATCAGGTCCCCGTGCCCCAGCATCTCCCGGGCGACCTTTTCCGCCTCGCAGGTCGGGTCCAGGGTGTAGGTGCCCGGAACGTCGGTGATTTCGACCTGCTCCTCCCCCAGCTTCATGAAGCCGTTGGTGTAACTGACGGTGGACCCGGGGTAGTTGGAGGAAAGGACGTGGACCCCCGTGAGGCGCGAAAACACGACGCTCTTCCCCACGTTCGGGTTGCCCACCAGGAGGATCTTCATGAGGGGTCTATTCCGTTCTGGCGTAAATGCGGCTGGCCATGCCGAACCCGATGGCGATGGAGCACCCTTCGACCTCGATCACGGAGGGCCCCTTCAGGAAAGCGGAACTCACTTTCCTGATCTTCCTTCCCGGGCGGATGCCGAGGGCCTCCAGCCGGCTCTGCATCTTCTGGCCCCCCTCGATGCGGGTCACGATCCCACTCTGCCCGTCAGACATCTCCGCCGCAGTCACCAGGTTCCCCTCCTGCATACACCCTCTCCTTTGCCTTCCGCCCCCCCCGTCGGCGTGTTGGACGCGGTGAACATTCTCCCAGCAAACGCCCGCGAGTGCAACGGCCGTTTCGGGGAATCTTCCCGGCCCCGGAGCCCCGGGCGTCAGGCCTTCTGGAGCTTGAGAAAGCAGAGGACGGCGGCCCCGGCGATGGCCCCGGTGCTGATGATCATGCTGACCGCGGGGAGGCTGAACCCCCACTGGAACAGGAACCCGGCGATGATGGGGGAGAGGATGGCGCCGCCGCGCCCGATGCCGACGGAAAAGCCGGTCCCGGAGGCGCGCACGTGGGTGGGGAAGGCCTGGGCGAACAGGGCGAACATCCCGACGATGGCCGTGTTGCCGAACAGGCCGCAGAGGACCGCCACCGCCGACATGGCGGTCAGATCGGCCGGCATCTGCCCGAACAGGGCGATGCACACCCCCCCCAGGGCCATCACGGCGATGGTGAGTTTCCTGAGATCGAAGCGGAGCGTCAGCAGGCCCAGGGTGGCGCCCCCCACCGCTCCCCCGATGTTGGCGAACACCAGCACGTCGCCGGCCGAGGCGGCCGAGAACCCCATGTCCGCGACGATCTTGGGCACCCACTTGAGGATGAAGTAATAGCTCGTGATCTGCAGGAAATAGGCCACCGTCACGATCAGGGTTATGGGGAGCAGGGCGGGGGAGAAGAGGTCGCCCATCGATTTCCTGCGCATTTCGAGCGACACCTCGGGGAGGGCGCCCACGGGCGGGTGGCCCAGACGCTGCATGGCCCGGCTGACCCGCTCCAGGGCGGCGCGGGGCTGCTTGCGCACGAGCCAGTGGGGCGATTCCGGCACCAGGAAGTAGACCACCGGGATGAACAGGGCCGTGACCCCGAATCCCAGGTAGAATACCGAGCGCCACTCGTACTGCGTCAGCAGCCAGGTGGCGAGCTTGCCCCAGAGGATCCCCCCGACGGGGTAGCCGATCGACATGATCGCGACGCACAGGTGCCGGCGCCGGACGCACGAATACTCCGCCGTCAGCGCGTTGATGGCCGCGAGCAGTCCCCCGAGGCCGAAGCCGGTGAAAACGCGCCAGGCCGACAGCTGTGCGACGCTCGCGGAGGTGGGAGTCATCAGCATGCCGAAGGCCATCATCACCAGGCAAAGCAGCGAGATGGAGCGCCGCCCGAGGGTGTCGGCGATCCAGCCGAACAGGATCGAGCCGAGGGCCATGCCGATGAGTTCCATCGGCAGGATCATGCCGAGCGCGGCGCGGTCGAGGTTCCATTCGGCCGCGATCCCGGGAGAGGCGTAGCTGATGGAGAGGACGTCGAACCCGTCGATGCCGTTGAGTCCGAACATGATGAAGATGATCAACATCTGGAGCCGCCCCATAGGGGCCTTGTCCAGGGTTTCGCGCGGGTCGTAATTCATGGTCTCGAGACTCCGTGGCTTCGTGGTTCCGGTCCGGCGCCGGGGATCCGTGGGATGGCCGCCGGCATGGCTGGGATATTGTATGCGCAAACGGGCGCAAACGATACCGAAATTCTCATAAAAAAGACGGAGTCTCCGTGGGGAGATTCAGGGGCCGGCTCGCCGGGCGGGGGTCAGGCGCGCAGGACCTTCCGGACGGCGGCGACGGCGGCCTCGACCTCTGCCATCCCCGTCGCGGCGCCGAGGGCCAGCCGGACCGTCCCCTCCGGGAAGGTGCCGATGGTGCGGTGGGCGGCCGGGGCGCAGTGCAGCCCCACCCGGCAGAGGATGCCGAACTCGTCGTCCAGCCGGAGGCCGATCTCGGAGGGGCGGCGCCCCGCCGCGGTGAAGGACACGATCGATGTGCGCTCCTCCGGGTTTTCCGGGCCGTAGACGGCGACCCCCGCGATGTTGCGGATCCCCTCCGCGAGCGCGCGCGCGAGTTCCAGTTCACGGGCACGCAGCGCGTCGATGCCGCGGTCGAGAACCCAGCGGATGCCGGCGCCCAGACCGGCGATCCCGGGGCCGTTGAGGGTGCCGCTCTCGAACTTGTCCGGGAAGTCCTCCGGCTGGATCTCGTGCTCCGAGCGGCTGCCCGTTCCCCCCCGCACCAGCGGCGCCATCCGAGAGGCGGGGACCCCTTCTCCCAGGATCAGCCCGCCGGTGCCGGGCGGTCCCTGCAGCCCCTTGTGCCCGGTGAAGGCCAGCAGGTCGATGCCGGTCAACTGCATGTCGATGGGGAGCACCCCCGCCGTCTGGGCGGCGTCCACCAGCAGGAGCGCCCCGCGCGCGTGCGCGGCGCGGGCGACGTCGGAGACCGGCAGGATGGTGCCCGTGACGTTGCTCGCGTGGGTCATGACGACGAGGCGTGTCGACGGGCCGATGGCGGCCGCCATCCTCCCCGGGTCCAGGGACCCGTCCCGGGAGCAGGGGACCACCGTGAGTCGCACCCCTCCGCTTTCGAGGTGGCGCAGGGGGCGCATCACGGCGTTGTGCTCCATGCCGGTGGCGACCACGTGGTCCCCGGGCCCGAGGAGGCCCGAGAGGGCGAGGTTGAGCGCCTGGGTGGCGTTCAGGGTGAAGAGCACCCGCAACGGGTCGGGGGCGCCGAAGAGCGAGGCGACCGCCTCGCGCGCGTCGTAGACGATGCGCCCGGCTTCGAGCGAAAGGCGGTGCCCGGATCGGCCGGGGTTCCCCCCCGCCCGCTCCAGGAAGGCGGCCATGGCCCGGAGCACTTCGGGCGGCTTGGGCCAGGAGGTCGCCGCGTGATCGAGATAGATCATATGTTTTCTCTGCCCGCCTTCGGATGCCGGCTCACGACCGGTAGAGTTCGTCCGCTTTCGCCGCCAGCACGAAATCGGCCTCCGAGAGGCCCGAAATCTTGTGCGTCCAGATGGCGAGTTTCACCTGGCCCCAGGCCAGGTGGATGCCGGGATGATGGCCGACGCTTTCGGCCAGTTCCCCGACCCGCACGGTGTAAGCGAGCGCCTCCTTGAAATTCCTGAATTTATAGGTTTTTTCCAGGCGCTGGTCCTCGACCACCTTCCAGTCGCCCCCCAGTTCGGCCTGGTACCGGGCCAGGGTTTCCCCCTCGAGCGGAGGTACCCCCCCGCGGCAGGGGACGCATTCCCGCTCAGCCAGTGGCTTTTCGTCGCTCATAGGATTCCTTTCCCGGCGCGGGCCGCCCGTGCGGGCGGCCACGCCGTCCCGAACAACTGCTCATGAATACCTAATAACAGCGAAAGCGCCCGCGAGCAAACATTAACGCCCCGACCGCGGGATGTCGAGGGGCTTCGCGGACCGCGCCGGATCCCTGCGATCGGCGATGCGGCGCTTGGCCGTGCCGGTCGTCGGGAAGGCGGCGGCTCCCGGGAGGATGTCGAGCTCCAGGCGGCCGCGGCGGACCAGGTCGTCCACGACGGGGATGGCGCGGACCCGGGCCGCCCAACGGCGCGGGTCGGCCGGCCCCCGGATCGTGCGCACCCGGAGGCGGAGACGATCGCGCCCCCCCCGGCGCTCCATCGCGGCGGAGAAGGTCGACACGCCGGGGTCGTCGAGGAGCGCGTCGTCGAGGTCGGCCATCGACAGGGAGAGTCCTCCCTCGAGCCCCACGGCCTCCCGCATCCGGCCCCGGACGCGGTCCAGCCTTCGGAGGGGGGACCCGCAGGAACAGGTTCCCGGCAGGATGCGGGAAGCGTCGCCGGTCCGGTACCGGATAAGGGGCATGGCCCGGCGCGTCAGGGTGGAGAACACCACCTCGCCGTATTCCCCGTCCGGGAGGGGCCTGCCGCTTGCGCCATCGACGACTTCGAACAGCAGGTCGGCCTCCCGCAGGTGATACCCCTGCCGCTCGCGGCACTCGACGGCGCCCCCGAGCCCCATTTCGGTCATCCCGTAGTGGCCGTACACCGTGCACCCCCACGCGGCCTCCAGCGCCCGCACGACCGCCGGGGAGACATAGTCCGAACTCAGGAGCACGCTCCTGGGCCGGACCGGTTTTCCCGGCGCGCGCGACGGGGCGTACCTCGAGAGCGCCAGGAGCTGGCAGGGGATCCCCACGACACAGGTGGCTTCCGACCGGCGGAGGGTTTCGAACGCCCTCCCGTAATCGGACACGGGGCCGGAGACGACGGCGGCGCAGCCGAGGCGCGCGAGCGCCCGCCGGAGGAGGTCCCCCACGCTCCCCTCGGCCGCTCCCGGCATGAAGACGACCACGCGGTCGGTCCGGTCCGTGAAGGTCGACATGCCGTGATGGAAGAAGTCGACGGTCCGTTCCTGGTCTTCGGAAGCGAAGGCGATCCTCTTGGGCGGGGCCGTGGTGCCGGAGGTCGCGAGGGTGACGATCCGCTCCACCTCCCTCGGGGAGACGCAGAGGAATTCGTGGAACCCGGCGGCGAGATCCTCGGGAAAGGTGAAGGGAAGCCGGGCGACATCGTCCAGGCTGCGGATGGAGGCGCTGTCTATCTGTGCGAGGCGGTCGCGGTAGAAACGGCTCCGGGATCGGGCGTAATCCAGGGTTTCCCTGAGCCGGGCCAACTGGTACAGCCCGGTGTCGGTTCCGGGCGGCAGCCCGTGAGCGCGCAGCCTGCGGGCCATCCAGCCATCGAGCGGCGTCCGCGGCATCGGTCAGAGTTCGTAGCCGAAAGGGGCCAGCAGTTCCCTGCAGCGGGACAGGGTCTCGGCCATCATCCCCGGGCAGAGCTCGCTCCTAGCGAGGGGGTCGTCGCCGAGGATGTCGCGGCATTCGATGCCGCCGCGGGCCGTCCCGTAGGTCGAACGGAACCACCGCGCCAGTTCCGGGATCATGGCGGACGCCGCGGCGCTGCTGTCGTAGAGCGACAGCAGGCAGGCGGCCCCGGTCAGGATGCCGCAGCAGAGGCCCGAATGCAGTCCGCCGCACAGCCCGGCGACCGCTTCGAGCAGCTGCTCGTTCTCCTCTCCCCGCGCGTCGAGCCCCGCCTTGACCATGATCTGGCTGCAGCAGTACCCCCTGGCGGTCAGGGCAATAATGTCTTCGGCGTCGTATGCCATGGGTTCCTCACTTGTCCTCGAGCTGCCGTTCCGCCTCCGCCATTTTCCCCTCGGCCATGTCGCGGGGGACGAAGACCTTGCCGCAGCCCGGGCAGACCTCGACCTCGTGGGCCAGCGTCAGCCCCATGTAGGTGAACACCGTCTTTTTCGGTACCAGCTCCCGGTCGCACCGGGCGCATTTCCAATGTCTCTTCCCGGTTTCCATCGGCCTCATTCCCCCCGGGTGAAGCGCATGCGATGCGTATAGGCGTCGAGGATCTCAAAGGTTCCGTCGGCGATTCCGCGGTATTCGACCCAGTAGGTGATCACCTCCTTCACCATGCTGCAGAGACAGGCGCCGGTCCCCTCGTCGAGGAACCTGTCCCCGGTGGACTCCGCGCGCCAGACGGCTTCCTTGATATCGACGGCCGAAATGAGCTTCCGGTCCAGGGTGCGCCGGAGCCCCCCGTCGATGACCAGGGTCAGGGTGTCCCATGGGTGCGACGGGGCCTCGAAGTCGGCGCCCTTTATTCTTTTCATCAGCTCCCTTTTCACCTCCAGGCTGTTCGCCCGCTTTTCGTCGAGGCCCGGGACCCCCTCCCGGACCGGGAGGTCGAAGATCATGTCCAGGATATGGGCGCAGGCCTTGCCGCGGGAAGCGAAAACCTCCCGGCAGTTGGCGCAGTAGACGACATAGGGGCGCGCGTCCGCTTCCGCGCGGTTTCGGGCGATCTCTTCGGCCAGGGCGGGGTTGGCCGGGTAGATATGCCCCCCGTGACCGCAGCAGCGGTTCTTCTCCGCGAGTTCGGCGCAGGCGGCCCCGGAGCGGGAGAGGAGGGTGCGCACGGCGGCTTCCATCCGGTCCGCCCCCCGGGCGGCGCACGGGTCGAAGACCGCCGCCTCGGGGAAGAGGCGCGCGGGCCGCACCTCCTCCGCTTCGGCCAGGAGCTCGTAGAGCGAGACGGTCCGGATGCCGGGGAGGAAACCGGCCAGGACGGTCCGGCAGGTGGCGCAGGCGCACACGAGCACCGGCCGCCCCATCCCGGTCCAGGCCCGTTCGATTTCCTCGATATTGGCCCGCAGGCGGTCGTCGTCCCCGGCCCAGTAGGCGGGGGCGCCGCAGCACCCCAGCATGACGCCGGCGTCGTGACGCGCGGCGAGGAACTCCCACGACCTCAGCACGTGTTCGGGGCTCGACGCCCCCAGCTGGCAGCCGGGGTAGAAGGCGTAGGCGCACTCCTCCCGTCCCGCGGGGGGGGAGGCGAAGGCCCCCTCGGAAACGGCGAAATCCATTTCGCGCAGCCAGAAATCGTGTAGCGCCGCCGGGTGCACCCCCGCGCTCGCGCGCACGCGGCGCGAGAGCTGCAGGAGCGGCCCGATGTTCACCCCTACCGGGCAGACGCTGCCGCAGTAACCGCAGATGTTGCAGGAGTAGGCCTCGCGGGTGATGGTGTGACTGGAAAAGGGGGCGTTGACGTGGGTGTCGGTGTAGACCTCGACCGCGATCTTGTGCGGGTCCTTGCGGAAGAGCCGGAGCATCTCGCACGCTTCCATGCAGATGTTGCAGTCGCACTGCATGCAGCGCGCGGCCTCGGCCCGGGCCTCCTCCCCGCTGTAACCGGAGGGGTCGGCCGGCCGGACGGCCGGGGCGGGGGGCACCCCCTCGTGAGGCACCGCGTGCCCGCCGTAACCCCGGGGAAAGCGGCCGAAGGTGGCGGCCGCCTTGCCGGTCTGGAGAAAGACCTCGATCGACCGGGACGCCTCCGTTCCGGCGGCCAGCGCCTCCATCACGGAGGATCCGCACAGCTCCCCCCCCAGAAACACCCTCGGATCGGCCGTGGAGTGGAGCTGGTCGTTCCAGGAGTTCTCGAGCCCGAACGCGTCCCCCCCTGCGCCCGTGGCGACGTAGACCGCCTCGAACCCCGAGAGCTCCCCGAGGCCGCCGACCTCCGCCCCGAATCGGAATTGCGCCTCGAGCGCCGAAAACTGCAGCCCGATGTCCTCGTCGAACTCCGCGAAGCGCGGGTGTTCCCGGAGCCGGCCGCCCCACCCCTCCCCCCTTTCGAAGACGGTGACCCGGAACTTTTTCTGGGCGAGGGCGAGGGCGCAGGCGAGGCCCGAGGGGCCGGCCCCCACGACGGCCACGCGCTCCTTTTTCGGGGGGATGACGTAGCGTTCGGGCTTGCGCTCCTTCACGTTCCGGAGGCAGGCGGCCTCCAGTTCCCTGAGTTCGAGGGCCTCGTCACCCAGCAGGGTGCGCTGGCACGCCCCCCGGCACGGCTGGTCGCAGAGGACGCTGACGACGGCGGGAAAGACGACGGCGTCGCGCAGCGTCCGGTAAGCGGCCGGCCACCTGCCCCGGGCCGCTTTATCCAGGAAGGACCGGATGTCCATCCTGAAGGGGCAGGCGAAGGTGCAGGTGGCCGGCTCCCCGCGAAAGCACCGGTCGGTGTGTTCGCGGGCGTCCTCGGGCTTCATGGCGCCGCTCCCTTCTACAGCGGGTTGGCCCGGATGAGGTCCAGTTCATCCTCGAAATCGGAACCGAGGAAGTACTTCGGCGGCGTCAGGTCCTCCCCCCGCTGCCGCGCCTCCCAGGCCGCCTTGACCTTGTCGGGGGTGGCGGGGAGGGAGTAGATGCGGACGCCGCAGGCGTTGCGGATGGCGTTGATGACGGCCATGTGGTTGGAACTCTGGAAGACCTCGGAGCACCCGCAGGAGCCGTGCGGACCTGCCGGCCGCGGCGTCTCCATGAAGATGAGGTTGAAGTCGTCCGGGATCATGTCGATGGTGGGGATGCCGCACCCGACCATGCTGCCGTGCCTGTCCTGGGCGTCGTAGTCCTCGCTGAGGGCGAAACCGATGCTGTGGGAGATGCCGCCGTAGCCCTGCCCCTCGACCGCCAGCCGGTTGCCGATGGTGCCGACGTCGGTGACGCAGGTGAACTTCAGTACCCGGGTCTTGCCGGTCTTGACGTCGACCTCGACCTGGGCGAGGTTGAGCCCGTACATGTAGGTGGGGTTCTTCTCCCCTTCGCCGGTGTTGGGGTCGAGTCCCGGGGGGAGGCCGATGTGAAACTGGTCGTAGTGCCCGACATGTTTTGTCGGGATCCCTTCCGCCTTCATCTCGTCGTAGGTGCGCCAGGAGCCGTCCGGTTTGCGCATGGAGTCCATCAGCTTGCCGGCGGCGTCGATGGTGGCGTTGCCCGCCATGTAGTGGGAGCGGCTGGCGGCGGCCAGCCCCGTGTCGGGGCAGGTCTTGCTGTCGTTCATGACCAGCCGCACCCGGTCGGCGGTGACGCCCATGGGGGCGAGCGCCTTCACCGTGTGGGTCAGGGTGCCGATGTCCCCCCCCTGCCCCATGTCCTCCCAGGTATTCCAGTGCGTGATCGTGCCGTCGGGGTTCAGCTCGAGCGCCACCTCGGCCGAGTCGAACATGCCGACGGTGATGATGAACCCTCCCATGCTCAGCCCGACCCCCACGTGACGGCCCTCGGCCCGCGCCGCCTCGGCCTCGGCCTTGTAGCGGTCGTAGTGGGGCTTGATCCGCTCGAGCATGGCGGGATAGACGTAATCGTGGTAGGGGCGGCTGTTGATGGTCAGGTCGCCGGGGCGGGCGGCGTTCCTGTAGCGGAACTCCCACGGGTCGATCCCGGCCTTTTCGGCCAGCATGTCGATGAGGGCCTCGGTGGTCGTGTAGACCTGGGGCGAGCCGAAGCCGCGGTAGGCGGTGTTGAAGGCGTGGTTGGACGACCCGCCGCGGGCCAGGGCCTTGAAGTTGGGGATGTTGTAGCCGTGGAAGCCGACGGAGACCAGGTTGTTGAAGATGTGGCCGGCGACGACGGCGTAGGCGCCGTGGTCGAGGGCGATGTCGTACTCGGCCGCCGTGATCTTCCCCTCCCGGTTGCAGGCGATGCGGCCGTTGGCGAAGGTGGCCGACCGTTTCCCCGTCATGTGGTTGAACTCCTCGTAGCCGAGCGTCAGGGTGCAGGGGATGCCGAGGTTCTGCACAGCGGTGGCGACCAGGGCGAAGGTGTTCGAGCTGGTGGAGTACCCGAAGGACCCGCCGACGTGGTTGAGCATCATCCGGAGGTTCTCCATCGGGATGCCGCAGGCCATGGAGACGACCTCCCGGGACTCGGTGATCGACTGGGACTTGCACTGGATCGTCAGCATGCCGTCGACGCCCCAGTATCCCTGCACGACGTCGGGCTCGATCGGCAGGTGAGGCTCGTGCTGCGAGTGGAAGCTCCCCTCGGCGACGAAGGCGGCCTCCTCGAACACCTCGGCGGTGTCCCTCCCCTTGAAGACCGGCTGCTCCATGTAGAAGTTGGGCAGGCTCTCGTGGAGCTGGATGGCGTTGGGCATCACCGCCTCGGGGAAGGTCATGTAGGCGGGGAGGACCTCCAGGTTCTGCTTCACCTTTTTGGCCGCCTCGCGCGCGTGCTCCTCGGTGTCGGCCGCCACCAGGGCCACCACGTCGCCGCGCCGGCTGATTTTGGTGCCGGCGATGACGGGGAAATCGGTCACCCCCTTCCCCTTCTGGCGCGGGATCACGGCAGGGGAGGCCATGTTGTTGGTCCCCTTGACGTCCCTGGCCGTCATCACCTTGAACACGCCCGGCATCTTTTCGGCCTCTTCGGTATCGATGCCGAGGATCTTCGCGTGGGGGACTCTTGAAATGACCACGGCCAGGTGGGCGGTCCCCTCGGGCATCTTGAGCTTGATGTCGTCGCCGTAATCGGCCAGGCCCGTCACCTTCACGAGCGCCGTCGGCCTGGGGCGCGCCGACCCGTAGATGTCCTTTTCCTCGGACTCCCGGTAGGTGATCTCCTCCATGGAGCTCTCGCCCCGTACCACCGGGGCGGCGGCCATGACGGCGTCGACGAGGGGCTTGTACCCGGTGCAGCGGCAGATGTTGCGGTGCTTGCGGAACCACTCGCGCACCTCCTCCCGGCTCGGGGAGGGGTTTTCGGAGAGGAGCCCGTGGGCGGAGACGATGAAGCCGGGGGAGCAGAAGCCGCACTGCACGCCGCCGTGGGTGATCCACGCCTGTTGCAGCGGGTGGAGGTGTTGCGGGGTCCCGATCCCCTCGATGGTGAGGATCTCGCTCCCCTCCGGGACGCTCTTCATCTTCCGGGTGCAGGAGCGGACGACCTTCCCGCCCAGCAGCACCGAGCAGGCGCCGCACTGGCCGGTGCCGCACCCGATCTTGGTCCCCGTCAGGCCCAGCCGGCGGATGACGGTGGCGAGAGTGTCTTTTTCGGGATCGCAGACCGCGGCGCGTTCCACGCCGTTGATCTTCAGGGTCAGTCTTGTCAGTTTCATGGCTTCATCCTCTTCGCGGTTGTTGTCGGGGTCCTCCTGCGGCCGGCGTCGCGTCTACGGGCGGATCGAGCGCAAAAGACCCAAAAATAATACCCCAAAATCGCAAAATAGGAGAATAAATGACTCGAAAATACGAAAAATCGCTCCTGGTGGGGGCACGCGGTCCCCGGAGGGCGGCACTGAAGGGGGATTGGTCGGGGCACCCAGATTTGAACTGGGGACCTCCTGCGCCCAAGGCAGGCGCGCTACCAGGCTACGCTATGCCCCGACCGGGTGAAGAGCGGGTATTTTAACGCAGTTCGCTCCGGGCCGCCAGTCATCAATTGGCGGGCTGCCCGATGAGTGCGGAGAGGCTGTCGGTGGCGAGAAGGGCGCGCACGGCGCGCGCGCGGTGGCTGTACCGGTTCTTCTCCTCTTCGTTCAGCTCGGCGAAGGTCCTGCCGAGTTCGGGGAAGAGAAAGACGGGGTCGTACCCGAAGCCCCTGGTCCCGCGGGCCCGGTCGATGATGACGCCCCGGCAGGAGCCCTCGGCTTCGAGCAGCGTCCTCCCCGCGCGGGCCAGGGCCAGGGCCGAGACGAAGCGCGCGGTGCGCGGCGCCCCCGGGACGGCCGCCAGTTCCCGGAGAATCCTGCGGATGCGGTCGGCGTCGGTGGCGCCGGGACCGGCGTAGCGGGCCGAGTGGATCCCGGGGCGACCCCCCAGCGCGTCGACCATCAGCCCCGAATCGTCGGCCAGGACGGGGAAGGGAACCAGGCGGGAATGACCGACGGCCTTCAGGCGCGCGTTTTCCGCGAAGGAGGCGCCGTTCTCTTCGACCTCTTCCGTGATGCCCAGGTCCGCGAGGCTGCGGACGTCGCACCCGAGCGGCCGGAGGAGCGCCTGGAATTCACGCAGTTTTCCCGCGTTCCGGGTGGCGACGACGAGGGTGGGGGCGGGAGTCATGCCGGGAGCGGGGGAAAGAGGCGGGCGAGGTCCGCCCGGGCCTGCAGGATCGATTGCTGCATTTCGACCAGGTTCCGGATCCCCAGCTGCCCCAGCTGCTTCATCTCGGCGAGCCGATCCTCGCCGAAGGGCGTCTTTTCGGCCGTCCCCTGGATTTCCACGTAGCGCCCCGCGCCGGTCATGACCAAATTCATGTCGACCTCGGCCCGGGAGTCCTCCCGGTAGTCGAGGTCCAGGCAGGCGACCCCGTCGATGATGCCGACGCTCGTGGCCGCCACGCAGTCCAGGAGCGGGGAGGCGGGGAGCAGCTTCCGGTCCATCAGCCTGATGACGGCCGAGCAGAGGGCCAGGAACCCGCCGGTGATGGAGGCGGTCCGGGTCCCGCCGTCGGCCTGGAGCACGTCGCAGTCGATCAGGAAGGTGCGGGTCCCCAAAAGCGAGGGGTTGACGATCGAGCGGAGCGAGCGCCCGACGAGGCGCTGGATCTCGACCGTGCGGCCGGTCTGTTTGCCCCGGACGGCCTCGCGCGCCGAGCGGCTGTGGGTGGCCGCCGGGAGCATGCCGTATTCGGCCGTGATCCACCCCTGGTTCATGTGGTTGAGGAAGGGGGGGACCTTGTCCTCCACGCTGCAGGTGCACAGCACCCGGGTGTCCCCCACCGAAATCAGCACCGAGCCCTTGGCGTGCTTGGTGTAGTCCATCTCGATGCGCACCTCGCGCATCGTGTCCTGGCTGCGGCCGCTTGGTCTCATGGCGCTCCCCCCGTGCCGTCATCGGCACCTCATGATACCAGCGGCGCCGGGGGAATGGAACGGGCCGATTTCGGCGCGCAAAGGCGATTGCATTCGGGCCGCGATTCTCCTAGCATTGCATCGATGCGAACCTATTTCTTCGGCGGGCCCGTGACGCGCACGGTCAAGACCCTCATCATCGTCAATGTCGCGGTCTACCTGCTGCAGGAGGTGGCCGGCTTGCTCGGGAGCCGCGCTCTCGACCTGGCCCTGGGGCTGGTCCCCCTGCGCGTCACCCGCGATTTCCACGTGTGGCAGTTCGCGACCTACATGTTCCTGCACGGCGGGGTGTTCCACCTCTTCTTCAACATGTTGACCCTGTTCATGTTCGGCAACGAGCTGGAGCGGTATTGGGGGACACGGCGTTTCCTCAGCTATTACATGATCACGGGGATCGGGGCCGGGGTCTGCTCCTGGCTGGTGTCCCCGCATTCCTTCGCCATCGTCATCGGGGCCTCGGGCGCCGTCTACGGCATCCTCCTCGCCTACGGGGTGACCTACCCCAACCGCGTCGTCTACCTGAACTTTCTCTTCCCGGTCAAGGTCAAGTGGCTCGTCCTCATCATGGGCGTCATGGCTTTCCTTTCCTCCATCCGGGGCGGCGATCCGGGCGTGGCCCACATCGCCCACCTGGGCGGCATGGTGGTCGGCTACCTCTTGCTGAAGGGGAGGAACTGGCGGGACAGGTACCGCCAGTTCAACGAGCAGCGGCGGCGGGAGCAGCTCAAGCGCCAGTTCGAGGTCTACTACGGCGACGTCCGGCGCAAGGTCGACCGGGAAAACAAGAAAGGGCCCACCATCCACTGACGCCCTGGTTCCGGCCCCCGCGCCGGGTCAGAACCTGGGGCCGAAGGAGAGGTGGAAGTTCAGCCTCCCCCCCTCCCCCCACCCGGCCTGGACGTGGAGCGGGCCGATCATGGTGTCGGCCGCCAGCCCTACTCCTATCCCGTTGAAATAGCGGTAATCGTAGGGGGGGGCGGAGCGTTCGCCGAGGAAGGCGCCGTTGTAGGTCGCGGTCAGGTAGCCGCGCTTGACCAGGTTGAGGGGGCGAGCGAAGATCTGGCGCCGGTAACCGACGCCCACGACGGCCAGTTGGCGTACCCGGAACTCGTCCCTGCGGAGCCCGAGAAACTGCCGGGAGGCCGCGTCCGCGAACGAGTGCCCCCCGACGAAAATGAGGTCGTAGAAGGGGACATCCCCGTCCGAATACGCGCCGCCGGCCATGAATTGCAGCGTGGACCCGGGCCAGGGGGTCAGGTGCTGGCGGTATTCGGCATGCCAGCGGGAATAGTCGAAATCCCCGCCGAGTTCCCGTTCCTGCAGGTCAGCCCCCAAATCCACCCTCACCCCGCTGTGGGGGAATTCGACGTCATCGAGCGAATCCCAGTGAAGGCGGAAGAGGAGCCCCGCATGCCGTGAGGAGCCCTCCACCCGGAAGGGATCGGAGCCGCCGGTGATGCGCACCCGCTCGAAGCGGTACCCGCCGGAGAGTTCCAGCTGGCGGCAGAGGAGGGCGCCGACGGTCAGCTGGCCGCTCTCGCGCTTGTCGGTGAACTTGTCGATGCGCTCCTCCTCCCGGATGTCCAGCCGCTCCAGCCTGCCGACCTCGACCCGCGGCTCCACGAAGAGAAACGGGAGCGATGGGGGGACGATGCGGAGGGAGGCGAAATGGCTTTCCAGCCCCCCGAACTGGGTCGAGACCGTCAGCTTCGAGGAGGTGTGAAAGAGCTGGCGCGCGGTGTACTCCGCCAGGGCCACGAACTGGTAGTCGTTGTCGTAGCGGAGGCTCGCTCCCAGGGTGTTCAGCAGCGCCTCCCGGACCACGAATTTGAGGTGATAGGCGTCGTCCTTCAGCGGCTCGAGGGTGTAGGAGACGCTCTCGAAAAACCGGGTCGCGTACAGCCGGCTGACCTCCGCGCCTATGGAGGCCGGGTCCGCCCTGTCCCCCGGCCGGACCCGCATCCCCGCCTGGAGCTGGGAGGCGGGGATCTGCGCCAGCCCCTCGAAGGAGATGGAGCCGATGACGGGGGGGGCGGACCGGGGGGAATGGGGGAGCGCCCGCGGGAGGGATTCCCGGGTCAGCTCTTTCAGTTCCTCCATGCGCGCCCGGGCCGCTTCCTCCCCCCGGCGGACGATTTCGGGGATCTTCCCGTAATCGCTGCCGGAGAGCCCCTCCAGGTCGGGCTTCAGGAGCAGGGAGGCGAGCCGCCGGTTCACCCGCACGTTGTCGCTCATCTGGAGGCTGATCGACTGGTCGATGACGTTGAAGAAGGTCCGGAGGTCCTCCGCGTCCAGGAGCGGGGAGGTGACGTCCACGGCGATGAGGATGTCCGCGCCCATGGCGTGGGCGACGTCGGTGGGGAGGTTGTTGGCCAGCCCCCCGTCGGCCAGCAGCATGCCTTCGTGCTGGAGCGGCGTGAACAGGAGCGGGACCGCCATCGATGCCCGGAGCGCCTGCGTCATGGACCCTTGCCTGAACACGTAGGGAGTGCCGTCGAGGAGGTTCGTGGCCACGGCGCGGAAACGGACGCGGAGCCGGTCGAAGTCGTACCCCGCCTCGAGCATCTGGCGGGTGGTCAGGATATCCAGCGTTTCCGTCAGGCGCTGGCCTCCCCACAACCCGCTCGGGAGTTCGGGATTCCAGCCCCGAAAGGTGACCTGGCCCTGGTAGCGCGTGTCGCTCCGTTCGATCAGGGGGGTGAGGCGGCGCTGCGGCGCGTCGCTGAAAAGGTTGTTCCAGTCCTGGCTTTCCAGGAACCGCTCGATTTCGTCCGGGCTGTGCCCCACGGCGTACAGCCCCCCGACCAGGGCGCCCATGCTCGTTCCGGTGATCGACTCCACCGGGATCCCTGCCTGCTCGAGCACCCTCAGGACTCCGATGTGCGCGGCGCCGCGGGCACCCCCCCCGCTGAGCACCAGCCCTACCCTGGGAGACTGTGGCTGCGCCCCGAGGCGGTCCCCGGCGGCCAGCAGGACGAGGAGGGAAAGAAGAACGGGCATGCGACGCTTCATGATGCTTCATACATTATCATCTCATGAGCGAAATCCTGATCCTTATTTGGCCCCCTCCCGACCGCGGAACAGGTAACACCCGGGTCCCGGCTGCGTAATCATCGGTAACAGAGTCATCACAGGAGTGAAGGAAACCAATGAAACGGGGAGGAAGGGTATTCCATGAGAAGATCGATGCTTTTAGCGGGGGCGGCGCTGGCGCTGGCCCTGGTGGGGACGGCGCCCGGCGCCGACGTGACCGGGAAATGGGTCGCGGAGTCCCAGGGGATGCAGGGACCGGCAGAGACCGTGTTCAACTTCACGGTGGCCGGGGACACCTTGACCGGGACCGTCAGCGGCCGCAGGGGGGATAGCGAAATCACCGAAGGAAAGGTGGACGGGGATGAAATCAGGTTTGTCGTCGTGCGCAGGTTCGGCGAAAACGAGATGAAGACCATCTACACCGGCAAGGTCGCTGGAGATGAAATCACCTTCACGATCGACCGGGAATTCTCGGGCCAGCCGGGCGGAGGCATGGGCGGCCCCGGCGGCGGGATGGGCGGTCCCGGCGGCGGGATGGGCGGTCCCCCTCCGGGTGGCGGGATGGGCGGTCCCCCTCCGGGTGGCGGGATGGGCGGTCCGGGCGGCCCCGGGGGCGGACCCCGGGCTCCACGGGAAATCGTGGCGAAGCGGGTTCAGTAGGCGACTCCCAATTTCGCGGGCAGGCGGGCGGATGGCGCCTGCCCGCACAGGAAGGACTCATGACAAAAGGCACCGTCATCGCGGCGATGTTCTGCGCCCTCCTGGCGTTCGGCATGATGTCGTCTCTCCCGGGGGCGGGCACGGAGGGGACGGAGGCGTTCGACGCCCGGGTGCGGGAGACCCTCGAGAGCCACAACCGCTCCTGGGGGGGGATGAACGTTCCCGAGGCGGACGGCAGGGCGCTCTACGACCTCATCGTCCGGAACAACTACAAGCGCGCGCTCGAAATCGGGACCTCGAACGGGTACTCCGGAATGTGGATAGCCTGGGCGCTGTCCAAAACCGGCGGGAAACTGATCACCGTCGAAATCGACGCGGGGCGCCACAGGGAGGCGCTCGGGTATTTCGCCCGCGCGGGGCTGGACCGGTATATCGACGCGAGGCTGGGGGACGCGCATGAAGTGGTGCCGGCGCTCGAAGGCCCCTTCGATTTTGTGTTCTGCGACGCGGACAAGGAGTGGTACGCGAGGTATCTGGAGGCCGTCCTTCCGAAACTGACCGTGGGGGGGATCTTTGCGGCCCACAACGTGTCGCAGCGTCCGGCGCGCGGCGGCCGCATGGGCGGACGGGGCTTCGGCGGCGGTCCCGCCGGCGATTTCCTGGAATTCGCCCGCAGCCTGCCGAACCTGGAAACCTCCATCGCGGACATTCCAGGTTCGGCGGGCCTCAGCGTCAGCCGCAAGACGAAATAGGCGCGGCCGGGCTATTCCGCCCTGCGGCGGCGGAAGGCCGGTTCGTCGAGGTTGTCCTTGAGCGACTCCAGCTGGTAGTCGATCGTCTTGCTCGAATCGGCCGGCGCCAGGGGGATGACGTTCCCCGTGCCCCGGGGGTGGTCGTTGATCCCCCGGGGGCGTTCCCCCGCGCCCTGGTTGAAACCGGTGGCGATGACGGTGATCTTGATCCGGTCCCCCATCTCCTCGTCGTACACGGCGCCGAAGATCGTGTCCTCGGCCCCGGCGACTTCCTCGATGATCTGCGCGGCCGCGGCCACTTCGTGCAGGCGGAGGCTCTCGCGGGTGGCGGTGATGTTGATAAGCACCCCCCGGGCGCCGCGGATGGAGGTTTCCTCGAGCAGCGGGCTCGAGATCGCCCGCTGGGCGGCCTCGACGGCGCGGTTTTCCCCTTCGGCCATCCCGGTTCCCATCAGGGCCATCCCTTTGCCGGACATGATGGTGCGGACATCGGCGAAATCGACGTTGACGATGCCGGGCATGGTGATGATGTCCGAAATCCCCTGGACCGCCTGGCAGAGTACGTCGTCGGCGTAGCGGAAGGAATCCTCGAGCAGGGCGTCGGCCCCCATGGCGCAGAGCAGCCGCTCGTTGGGGATGGTGATCAGGGTGTCGACCACCTCCTTGAGCTCGTTGATCCCCTCGTCCGCATGCTGCAGGCGCCTCCGCCCCTCGAAATTGAAAGGCTTGGTGACGACGCCCACCGTCAGCGCTCCCAGTTCGGTGGCCAGGCTGGCGATGATGGGGGCGGCTCCGGTCCCGGTTCCCCCCCCCATCCCGGCGGTGACGAAGACCATGTCGGCCCCGTCGAGGAGTTCGATGATGCGTTCGGTGTCCTCGAGCGCCGCCTGGCGCCCCTTTTCGGGGATGGCGCCGCAGCCCAGGCCGTTGGTCAGCTTGGTGCCGATCTGCAGCTTGATGGAAGCGTGCGAGTCCCGGAGCGCCTGGATGTCGGTGTTGGCGGCGATGAATTCGACGCCCCCGATCTTCGCCTGGATCATGCGGTTGACGGCGTTGCCGCCCGCGCCGCCGATGCCGATGACCTTGATCCTCGCCGCCGGCTGCCGGTCCTCGTCGAACCTGAATTTCAGGGGTTCCTCCTCAAAGCGCAATTTCTCCGTTTGCATCTGCTCCCTCCTCTCCGATACCAGAAGCTAATTCCCTGCCAATGACAGAATCCTGTTGAGCAGCCAGGGGGTGCCGCCCGCCCTCCCCCACTTCTTTTTGCGGACCACGGCCTCTTCGGCCCCGAAAAGGGCCAGGCCCACCGCGGTCGAGTACACGGGATGGGACAGTTCGGGGGGGAGGCCCCGTATGCCCAGCGGGAGCCCCTGGCGGACCGGCATGCCCAGGATTTCCTCGCTGAGTTCCACCATGCCGTCGAGCATGCTCCCCCCCCCGGTGATGACCACCCCCGCGATGAGGTTCTGGCTTACCAGCGCCTTCCTGAGCTGGTCGGCGACCAGTTCCAGGATTTCAACCGCGCGGTCCCGAAGAATGCTGCAGATCACGCGCCTCGACACGTTGCGGGCGGCACGGGTTCCCATGCCGGGGACCAGCACGGAATCCTCCGCCAGGATCCTTTCGGTGAGCACCGTCCCTGCATCCTTCTTGATGCGCTCCGAGTCCTCGATCGTGGTCTGCAGCCCGATCGCCAGGTCGCGGGTGAAGTGGGTCCCCCCCACCGGCAGGACCTTGGTGAAATGGACCGCGTCCCCCAGGAAGACGGCGATGTCGGTGGTGCCCCCCCCGATGTCGATGATGGCGGTGCCCAGTTCCTTTTCGTCCCGGGTCAGGACGGCCTCGGCGCTGGCCAGCGGCTGCGCCACCACCTTTTTGACCCGCATCTGTGCGCGGTTGACCGCGTTGATCAGGTTCTGGTTGAGCGCGATCTGGCAGGTCACGACGTGAATGTTGACGTCGAGCTGCGATCCGAACAGCCCGACCGGGTTTTTGATCCCCCCCCGGTCGTCCAGGAAAAATTCCTGCGGCAGCACATGGACGACCTCGCGGTCGGGTGAAATCGGCACCGACTGGGCGGCGGCGATCACCTGGGTCCTCGCCTCCTCCGTGACCTCGTGACGGTTCCCCCCGATGTCGATGGCGCCGCGGGAGTTGAAGCTCTGGAAATGATCCCCGGCGGCCCCCACGATCACCCAGTCCACCGAGACCTCCGACTTCAGTTCCGCCTCGTCGGCCGCCTTGCGGATCGAAGCCGCCGCGGCGTCGAGATCGATGACCACGCCCTTGTGCAGCCCCGCGCTGTCGGCGTAGCCCGTGCTGATCAACTCCAGCCCCCCGTCCAGGTGGGTCCGGGCGATCATCATGCAGGTCTTGGTGGTCCCGACGTCCAGTCCACAGATGATGCGATCTTTTTTCACGGGTTCCTCCGCTCCTGCTCTCCAAGTCCGGCCGTTTTGCCCTTCAGCGGATCGGTCTGCCGCAGCCGGTAGACGATCTGGCTGTCGAAACGGAGGTCGATGCGCTCGATCTCGGCGTACTGGTCCTTCAGCTTCCGGTATTCGGAAGGGTTGTTGATGAATTTGCTGAAGCGCTTCAGGTAGTCCTTTTCGCCGAGGATCACCTCGGCCGTGTCGTCCACCAGCACGACCTTCAGGTTATTGCGGTCGGCGATGTCCACCTCGGATATGATCCGGGTGTAGCGGGGCGATCCCGATGCGATCTCCGCCAGCATTTCCATCCCCCGGTGGATGCGGGCGCTGTTCTCCTCCTGGTACATTTCGTAGGTTTCCGCGTCCTCCCCCAGGACACCCCTGAAAACGGGGACGTCCAGCTTCCCGAACCTCGGGTCGTAGCGGTCGAGCAGGATCCCTTCGCTGTCCGTGACCATCAGCGCGCCTTTCATTTCCACGATGACGGCCGGGACGCGCTCCCGGACGTAAAGGACAAGGTCCGAGGGGAGAACCCGGAGGACCTCGACGTCCCGCACCCAGGTCTCCCGCCGGATGCGATCCCGGACCGCGGCGAGGTCGATCTTCAGGGTATTCACCGGGAACTCCCGGGCGACCATGGCCTCCAGGCCGGCGCTGTCGAGCTCGCGGCAGCCGTGGACCCGGACCTTGCCGAGGTTGAAGGCTTCGGCGTTCAGGGCATAGACATAGGCCGAAACCGCCGCCGCGACGAGGACCACGAGGATCCCCCCCCTTCCCGCCGTCCGGAGCAGGGCGGCGAACCGGCGCCCCGCCATGGGGCCCTGGCCCAGGTTCCGGGGGGGCTTTCTGCGGGATCGGGCCCTGTCCGGGGGCGGAACGATCCGGGCGTTACGCGCTTCCCGAGGTCTGTTGGTCTTGATCTCCATAACCCTATGTCTTCAAAAAGTCCTCTCCCAGTTTCCAGACGTCACCGGCTCCCAGGGTCAGCAGTATATCTCCATCCCGGAGCCTTTGCCCGAGAAGTTTCCGCGCGCTCCCGGCGTCCGGTGCGTACACGACCTCCCGGTGGCCGAATTTCTTGATCCCCTCGACCAGGCTTTCGGCGTCCACCCCCGCGATGGGGTCCTCGCCCGCGGCGTAGACGGGGAGCACGACAAGCACGTCGGCGTGGTAGAAGGAGCGGGCGAAGTCCTCCGCGAGCGCCCGGGTCCGGCTGTAACGGTGGGGCTGAAAGACCGCGACGATGCGGCGGTCGCACGCCTGGCGCGCGGCGCGCAGGGTGGCCACGATCTCCGTCGGGTGGTGAGCGTAATCGTCCACCACCAGGACGTCCCCCTTCTTCCCCCGGACCTGGAACCTCCGGTCCGCGTTCTGGAAGGATTCCAGGGCCCCGGCCGCCTTTTCGAAGGGGATGTCCAGTTCCAGCGCCACGGCCACGGCCGCCAGCGCGTTCAGGATCGCGTGGACCCCCGGCACCTGCAGCTTGAGAACGCCGAGCGGCCGGCCGTGGCGCCCGATGCGGCACTCGGAGCCGAAATCGCGGAACTGGACGCGGGAGGCGACGAGGTCGGCCTGGCTGCTGGTCCCGTAGGTGATCGTCCGGCGCTCGATGCGCGGAATGACCGCCTGGACGTTCGGGTCGTCCAGGCAGAGGACGACGCTCCCGTAGAAAGGGACCTTGTTCGCGAAGGCGACGAAGGTGGACTGGATCTCTTCGAGGTCCGCGTAGTGATCGAGATGTTCCCGGTCGATGTTGGTCACGACGGCGATGGCGGGATTCAGCTTGAGAAAGGAGCCGTCGCTTTCGTCCGCCTCGGCGACGAGGAAATCACCCTTTCCCAGCTTCGCGTTGCTCCCGAAGGCGTTCAACCTGCCGCCGATGACGGCGGTGGGGTCCAGTCCCCCGGCCACCAGCACGGTGGCGATCATGGAGGTCGTGGTGGTCTTGCCGTGGGCCCCGGCGACGGCGATGCCGTATTTCAGCCGCATCAGTTCGGCCAGCATCTCGGCCCTGGGGATCACCGGGATCTGCAGCCGCCGGGCTTCGGCCACCTCGACGTTGTCGGACCGGACGGCCGAGGAGATCACGACCACGTTCGCCCCCGCCACGTGGTCCGCCCGGTGTCCCAGGTGGATGTTCCCGCCGAGGGCCGTCAGGCGGTCCAGCGCCGGGCCCGGCTTCAGGTCGGAGCCCGAAACCTGGTAGCCGAGGTTGAGGAGAAGTTCGGCGATGCCGCTCATGCCGATGCCGCCGATCCCCACGAAATGCAGTCTCTGGATTTTCCGGAACATGCCTATCCCGCGCCCTCCGCCAGTTTGTTCTGGTACGACAGGTTGAGCAACACGCCCGTGGCCAGCATGTTCAGCCAGAGCGAACTCCCCCCCTGGCTCATGAACGGCAGCGCGATCCCCTTGGTCGGCGTCATCGCCAGCACCATGGAGATGTTGATGAACCCCTGCAGCGTGACCATGAGGGTGATGCCCAGGGCAAGATAGAAGCCGAAGCGGTCCCTGGAGCGGAGGGCGATGCGGGTCCCGCGGAGGAAATAGATCAGAAAGCCGGCCACGACCAGGGTGGTGCCGACCAGGCCCATCTCCTCCCCGATGACGGCGAAGATGAAATCGCTGCTCGCCTCCGGGAGGTAGAAGAGCTTCTGCCTGCCGGCGCCCAGGCCCAGGCCCGTCAGCCCCCCGCTGCCGACGGCGATCAGGGACTGGGTGATCTGCCATCCCGTACCCATCGGGTCCTCGAACGGGTTCCGGAAAGCCTGGATCCGGTCCCAGCGGTAGGGGACCTTGACCACGAAATAGTAAAAAGCCGGTATGGCCATGGCCGCGGCGCCGGCAAAATAGCGCCAGGAGAGCCCCGCGACGTACAGGAGCACGGCGACGATCAGGCAGAGGCAGAGGGCCTGCCCCAGGTCGGGCTCGACGGCGATCAGGACGGCGAAGAAGCCGACGGCCAATCCCAGCGGGAGCAGCCTGCGGGCGAACCGGTTGATCTCCCCCTCGTGCCGGTGGAGGAACCAGGCGACGAACATGAGCACGGCGAGTTTGGCGATTTCCGAGGGCTGAAAGGTGAAGCCCCCGAAGTGGAGCCAGCGATGGGCGGCGTTGATCTCGGGCTGGGTCAGGACCAAGAGGAGGAGGGCGGCGCAGACCGACAGAAAGGCCGCCAGGACCTTCGGTTTCTGCCAGTGGCGGTAGTCTATCTTCATCATGCCGTACATCAGCACCAGGCCCCCCGCCGCGAAGGCCAGCTGGCGAAGGAAGAAGTAGGACGACATGCCGTGTTCGGACGCGGCTTTGACCGAGGACGCGCTATACACCATCACCAGGCCGAAGATGGCCAGAAACCCGGCGGTGAAGAAGAGGACCTTGTCGCTGCTCGGTTTATAAGCCATGGGACTCCTCCCCGCTGGGACCGGGGCGCCGCCCGGCCTGCCCGCCCCGGATCGGGGCGCGGACCGCTTCCTTGAACGCGAGCCCGCGCTCTTCGTAATCCCGGAACATGTCGAAACTGGCGCAGGCGGGGGCCAGCAGGACCACGTCTCCGGGCCCGGCCGCCCGCCGGCAGGCCGACACCGCCTCTTCCATCGATCCGGCGGCGGAAACGGCCGTCGCGTCAGCCAGGGCCCGGCGGAGCTTGTCCGACGCCTCGCCGATCACCACGAGGCGCCGGACACGTTCGCGGACGAGGGGGCGCAGGGAGGCGAAATCGCCCTCCTTGTCCCGCCCCCCGGCGATCAGGAGGATGTTGCCGGGGAAAGCCTCCAGGGCTTTGGCGGTCGCGTCCACGTTGGTGGCCTTGGAATCGTTGTAATAGCGCACCCCGTCCAGCTCCGCGACGAACTCGATCCGGTGCTCCACCCCCCGGAAGGCGCGGACGCCGGCCTCGAGGCCCTCGGCCGGGACCCCGGCCAGGATCGCCATGGCGCAGGCCGCGAGCACGTTTTCCAGGTTGTGCCCCCCCACGAGGCCGACGGCCTCGACGGGGAAGAGGTCCCGTTCCCCGTCCTCGTCGCGGTAGAGGACGCGGCCGCCGCGCACGAAGGCCCCCCGCTCGAGAGACCGGCGCCGGCTGAACAGCACCGGGCGGGAGCTCACGGCGGCCGCCATGGCGGCCGTGCGCGGGTCGTCGGCGTTCAGCACCGCCCGGTCCCCGGCCCCCTGGTTCATGAGCAGGCGCTGTTTCGCGGCGACGTACTCCCCGAACCCGGGGTACCGGTCCAGGTGATCGGGGGTGAGATTCAGGATCGCGCCGATCGCGGGCCGGAAGGTGTCGATCGCCTCCAGCTGGAAGCTGGACAGCTCCACGGCGTAGAGATCTCCGGGAGCGGAGTCCCCGGCATACCTAATGAGGGGGATTCCGATGTTGCCGGCGGCGCGGCAGCGAAGTCCGGCGGCGGAGGCCAGGTGGGCCACCAGGGCCGTCGTCGTCGTCTTGCCGTTGGAACCCGTGACCCCGATGATCGTCCCCTCGATGTGGCGGTAGGCCAGTTCGACCTCGGCGATGAGGGGGACCCCGGCGGCCCGGCTGGCGTCGAAGAGGGGGAGCGACAGGGGGATGCCCGGGCTGACCACGACCAGGTCCGAGCTGCGGAAGCTCTCCTCCCGGTGTCCCCCGAGTTCCAGTGTCAGCTCCCCGGACCGGGCGGCCAGCTCTTCGAGCCCGCCGAGGGCGGGTTCCAGGTTCGCCCTCGGCCGGATGTCGGTGAGGGTGACGTGGGCCCCGCGCGACAGCAGGAAGCGGGCCGCGGCCACTCCGCTCCTCCCCGCCCCCGCCACCAGTACCGACTTTCCGCGATAGTTCATCCGTTCTTCTCCGGGCCCGGGCCGTCGGCCAGCGGGAAGAGGGAGCAGAGGCTCCCGACGATCTTTTCCATGTGCACGCCGCGCGAGCCCTTGATCAGTACCAGGTCCCCCGGCTGCACACATTCCGTGACGAAGCCGGCCGCCGCGTCGGCGTCCCCGAAAAAACGGGCCCGGGACCGGGGCATCCCGGACTCTACCGCCGCGCGGACGATCTCGGCCGCTGCGCCACCGACCCCTACGACCAGGTCCACCCCCCGGCGCGCGGCGTGGAGGCCGCACTCGAAATGGAGCCCCGCCGAACCCTCCCCCAGTTCGCGCATTTCGCCCGCGACCAGGATCCGGCGCGAAAAATAGGGCATTTCCGACAGGGTGTCAATCATCTGCGTGAGCGCCCTGGGATTGGAATTGTAAGAGTCGTCGATCGCCGCGAACCCCTCCCTGAAGCGGAGGATCCCCCCCCGCATCGCCACCGGGTGGAGCTTCCCGAGGCCCGCGACGATCTTTTCCGGCTTCATGCCGTAACGGCATCCGAGCGCCACTGCCGGAAGGGCGTTCATCACATAGTGGGCGCCGGCGAACGGGATCCCGGCCGGGCCGCAATAGCCGGGGCAGGTGAGCTCGAAGCCGGTCTGCTCCGGGCCGAGGATCCGGATTCCGTCCGCGCGGACCTCCGCGGCGGGAGAGCGCCCGAAGGAGATCTTCTTCCCGGGGTAGCGCCCGGCGATGGCGCGGACCCGCTCGTCATCAGCATTGAAGATGAGGAGCCCACCGGCGGGGAGGTTTTCCGGCAGCTCCGCCTTCGCCCGGGCGATCGAGTCCACCGAATCGAAAAATTCCAGGTGGACGGGGGCCACGTTGGTCAGGATGCCGACCTGGGGCCGGGCGATGCGGCACATCTCGGCGATTTCCCCGGCCGCGCTCATTCCCATCTCGAAGATTCCCATGCGGTGATGCGGGCCGAGGCCACAGAGGGCCAGCGGGAGCCCGTAGAGGTTGTTGAAGTTGCCGGGAGTCTGGTGCACGGGGAACTCCGCTCCGAGCAACTCGGCCGCAAACTGCCGGGTTGTGGTCTTGCCCATGCTCCCGGTGACGGCCACGAGCGTGCCGGACCAGCGTGAGCGCACCGATCCGGCCAGCGACTTCAATGCGCGGTGGGTGTCGTCGACCTCGATGAGCACGCATTCGGGGGGGAACGGGCCGGGGTGGCGGTAGCCTTTCTCCGCTACGACCCCCAGCGCCCCCGCGGAGAGCGCTGCCGGGATGAACCGGTGCCCGTCCTGGTTGGGTCCCCGGATGGCGAAGAAGAGATCGCCCGGGCGGAGGGTCCGGGTGTCAATCGAAACCCCGGCGAGGAGCGTGCCGCCGCTTCCGGCGACCAGCGCCCCGCCCGTGCCCGCCTGCACCTGTGCCGCCGTAAGCCGGGTCATGGCGCCTCCTCGCCGGGCGCGGTTCCCGGGCGGTTACGGAGGCATTGCGCCGCCACCTCCCGGTCGTCGAAGGGGAAGGTCCGGGTCCCGATGATCTGGTAGTCCTCGTGCCCTTTCCCCGCGATCACCACGATGTCGCCCGACCGGGCCATGGCGACGGCGGCGGCTATGGCCTCGCGGCGGTCGGGGATGACGTCGAAGGGGGCGGGGCCCTCCTCCAGGCCCGGTTCGATTTCCCTCAGGATGGAATCGGCGTCCTCGGTTCTCGGGTTGTCGCTGGTGGCGATCACGCGATCGCTCCATTTCGCGGCGATGGCGCCCATGACGGGGCGCTTGGCACGGTCCCGGTCGCCGCCGCAGCCGAAGACGGTGATGAGCCTCCGGCGGGGGAGTTCCCGGGCGGTGCGCAGGACGTTTTCGAGCGAGTCGGGGGAATGGGCGTAGTCGACGAGCACCAGGAAATCCTGTCCCCCCTCGACCCTCTGCATCCGTCCCGGGACCCCCGCGAGGGCCGCGACGCCGGCGCCGATGTCGTCGAGGCCGAGGCCGAGGCCGAGGGCGGCGCCGGTGGCGGCCATGATGTTGTAGGCGTTGGGGCGTCCGATCAGGGGGGACCGTAAACGGGCTTCCCCCGCCGGAGTCCCGAGGCGGAGCCGGGTCCCTTCGAAACCGCTCTGGAAGTCGAGGACACGGATGTCGGCCGCCCGGTCGAAGCCGAAGGTCAGGACGCCCGCGCCCGCCGCGGCCGCGAGTTTCCGGCCCCAGGTGTCATCGATGTTGATGACGGCGGTTTCCAGCCGGTTGCGGTTGCCGGGGGTGAAGAGGATCATCTTCGCCTCGAAGTAGGCGTCCATGGTCCTGTGGAAATCGAGGTGGTCGTGCGTCAGGTTCATGAACACGCCCACCGCGAACCGCGCCCCGTAGACCCTTTTCTGCGCCAGGGCGTGAGAGGAGACTTCGAGGGTTCCGTGCGTGCACCCCAGGTCGACCGCCCGGCGGAAAAACCGGTACAGGTCGGGGGCTTCCGGGGTGGTGTGCTTCGCCGGGAACTCCTCATCGCCGATCTTCATCCCGATGGTGCCCGCCAGGCAGGAGCGCAGCCCCGCGCCGCGGAGGATGGAATAGAGGAGGTAGGTGCAGGTGGTTTTCCCCTTGGTCCCGGTGACGGCCGCGAGCCGGAGCGACGCGCAGGGGTCGCCGTACCAGACGCGGGCGACGTCGGCCAGAAACGCCCGCGCATCTTCGACGACGATGCGCGCCTCTCCCGGGAGGGGGGCGGACGGCGCCTCGGAAGCCACGGCCGCGGCTCCCCGGGACAGGGCCTCGCCGATGAAGCGCGCCCCGTCCTCCTTCTCTCCCCGGATGGCGACGAACAGGTCCCCGGCCCGCACCAGGCGCGAGTCGTATGCGATCCCCCCGATGAGGATATCACCCCTCCCGTTCCACCTGACGCCGGGGATCCGTTCGAGCACTTCCTGCAGCAGCATGGGTCCGTTCTCCTCAGGGCCGATCGTTCGACGTTTGCGCATCCGCGCGCTCGGCCGCGTACTGCTCCTCCGCGGCCGCCATCGCTTTTTCGAGGTTCGCCTGGACAAAGGTCACGCTGCAGGTCTCTCCCCTGGGGATCCGGGTCCCGGGCGCGGGGGACTGGAAGACGGCGATCCCGGACCCCCTGGCCTCGAGGTGGATCCCGATATCGACGCACTGGTAGAGGACGTCGCGCTTGGACCGGCCCCGGAAGTCGGGCAGGGGCACCCAGTCCCCGTCCACCCTCACCGAGAGGACCCCCGGCGTTTCCCGCGTGGGCGGGCGCCGCTCGGGGAAGGGGGCCATGGGACGGACCGGGGTGGCGTCGGGCCGGTAATCCTGGGAACCCGAGGCCATCGGCTGCGGCTTCGGCAGCGGCAGGCCGGGGTCGGGGGGGATCCGGAGCTGCATCAGGACTTCCTGGGTCACCCTCTTGAAGACGGGGGCGGAGACATCGCCGCCGTAGTGCCCCCTGGAGGGCTCGTCGAGCTGCGCCAGCACCGTGATGCGGGGGCGCGGCAGCGGGGCGAACCCGATGAAGGAGGCGACGTAGCGGGTGGCGGAGTAGCGCCCGTTGACGATTTTCTGGGCCGTCCCCGTCTTCCCGGCCGCGCGGTACCCCTCGAGCGCCGCCCGTTTCCCGGTCCCGCGCACCACCACCCCCTCGAAGGCATGGGTCACCGCCTCCGCCGTTCTCGGGCTCATGATCCGCTCCCGCTCGGGCTCGTGCACCCTGACGAGGTCGCCGTTTTCATCGATCACGCGGTCCACGACCGAGGGGCGGACCCGGAACCCCCCGTTGGCGATGGAGTTGATGGCGCCGAGGATCTGCATCGAGGTGACCCCGACTTCCTGCCCGAAGGAGATCGCGCCGATCGACAACCCCGACCACTTGTGCCAGTCGCGCACCAGGCCGATGATTTCGCCCGGGAGGTCCACCCCGGTTCTGGAGCCGAAGCCGAAGGTGCGGAGCGCCTCGTGCAGCCTCTCCTCCCCCAGCCGGAGACCGAGCTTGGCGACCCCCACGTTGGAGGAGAATTCGAGGATCTGGCTGAAGCTCAGCATCCCGTAGGCCTTGTGGTCGCGGAAGCGGTGGCCCCCGATCTGGATCGAACCCATCTGGCAGTCGATCATCTCGTCCGGGTGCGTCAGCCCCGCCTCCAGGGCCGCGGTCGCCACGACCACCTTGAACGTGGACCCCGGTTCGAACATATCCGAGACCGCCCGGTTGCGCCAGTGGTCGGCCTTGTACTCGTTGTACTTGTTGCAGTTGAATTGCGGGTAGTTGGAAAGGGCGAGGATCCTTCCGGTCTCCGACTCCATCACGATGACGGTCCCGGCCTTCGCCCCGGACGCCTCCACGCCTGCCGCCAGCTCCCGGTCGGCGATGTACTGGATCGATTTGTCGATGCTGAGCACGAGGCTGCGCCCCTGGACGGGGGGCTTGTCGACCCTGACCCTGAAGGAGCGGCGGCGGGCGTCGACATCGAAGGAGTAGGCGCCTTCCGAACCCTTGAGCTCGCTGTCGTACTGGAGTTCCAGTCCCGCGCCCCCATCCCCGTTCATGTTGACGAACCCGAGCGTGTGGCTGGCCAGGTCCCGGTTGGGGTACACGCGCATGCTCTCGTCCACGAAATAGACGCCGTCCATGTCGAGGGCTTCGATGCGGGCCTCGGCCTGGGGGTCGATCCTGCGCTTGACGATCGTGAAGCTCCGGTGGGCGGGATCGGACATCCGGGCCAGGAGCTGCCGGGGGTCCAGTTCCAGGATCGACGCCAGCTGCCGGGCGGCGGCGGGGATGTCCTTCATCCTGCGCGGCTCGGCCACGGCCGTGCTCACGGTCACGCTGGAGGCGAGTTCGGCCATGCGGCTGTCGTAGATGACGCCGCGCGGCGCGTGGATGGAGCGGCGCACCTGCTGCCGCTCGGAGGCCAGGAGGCGGTAGGAGGGGTGCTCGAAGACCTGCAGCTGCACCAGCCGGAGCAGGATGAGAGCGCCCCAGAAGGAAATCCCCAGGATCACCAGAGCGATTCTCGAATTCCTGGAGCTGCGGCCGCTGTCGGACATAACGGTTTATGACGGACGAGATACGATCGACGATCCCGCGCGCGCGGGTCCTGGCGTCAATCGTCGATCATAGATCGTCGATCCTCTCTTCGGGTTTCAATTGCTGCGGTTGCCGCCCGATCGGGGTCCCTGGTTCAGCTTCCCCGGCCCTGTGTCCCCGGCATCGGCCAGCGCCAGGGCGTAGGCCCCCGGTTCGGCTCTGCGTGCGGACGGCAGGATGACCTGGTTCGGGCGCAGCGGCGCCATCTCGAGTTCGTTGCGGGCGAGGATATCGATCCGTTCGGGACTGGCGAGGGTCTCCTCCTCGAGGATCAGCCTCTTCTGCGTGCGCACGAGCGCTTCCTCCCGGGCGAACAGGCTCTGGCTTTCGTATCCGATATGGACGATCTGGCCGCGGACCCAGGAGTAGAAGAGAAAGGCTCCCGCGATCAGGGCGAGGGCGGCTATGGTGCCGAGCATTTCCCACAGCATGCGGGCATCGATTTCGCGCCGGATTCCGTAGTTGCGTGCTTCTATGCTAGCTGCCCAGTCTGTCATCGTGATCTCCAGGTTTTTCTTCGGGCGATCTGTTTCCGGCCCCCGTTTCCGGGCCGGGCGCTTCGGTTCGCTCCAGGGCCCTCAGCCGCGCGCTGCGGGCCCTGGGGTTGGTCTGCACTTCCTCCTCCCCCGGCGTCAGGGGACGCGGGGTGAGGATGCACCCCCTCTCCGTCCTGGGGCAGGTGCACAGTTCCGGCGCGGCATCGCACACGCACTGTCCGGCCAGCCGGCGGAACGCCCTCTTGACGATCCGGTCTTCCAGGGAGTGGAAGGCAAGGACCACGATCCTGCCCCCCGGCCTGAGGAATCCGAAGGCATCCGTGAGCAGCTCTTCCAGCCCTTCCAGCTCCTCGTTGACCGCTATCCGCAGCGCCTGGAAGGTCCTGGTCGCAGGATGGATGCTCTGATGCCCGCGGACCCTGAAGGCGCGGCTGACGACGGCCGCCAGTTGAAGGCACCGGGTGATCGGGGCCCGCTTCCGCTCCCGCACGATGGCGGCGGCGATGCGGCGCGAATGCCGCTCCTCGCCGTAGCGATAGATGATATCGGCCAGCTCCGTCTCCGACATGTTGTTGACCAGGTCGGCCGCCGTCCATTGCTGCGTCCGGTCCATGCGCATGTCCAGCATCTCGTCCGACTGGAAGCTGAACCCGCGCTCGGAGGAGAGCAGCTGGTAGGAATTCACCCCCAGGTCGAGCAGGATGCCGTCCACGGGCGGCAGCGCCAGGTTGTTCAGGATCAGCGGCAGGTTCTTGTAGTTGTCGTGAAACAGGCGAAAGCCCGATCCGAAGGGCGCGAGCCGGAGGGAGGCCCTTTCGAGCGATTCCTTGTCCCGATCGATGCCGATCAGCCGCCCGCCCGGCCGGATCCTTTCCAGGATCCCCAGGGAATGTCCCCCGAGGCCCACCGTGGCGTCGACGTAAAGCCCGCCGGGCTGGCACCGGAGCAGGTCATAGACCTCCCGCCGCATCACCGGAAGGTGTTCGGTTTCCGTATGTCCGCCGTGAAGTGTCATGGTATTCCGGGCCGGTGCAACCACTGTTTCCTCAATTCCGGTTTCTGCTAAAACCCCTGCTCCGCCAGCTTCTCGCGTTCCTCGATGGTGAGAGGGCTCTCCTTGAGGCTTCGACGGAACACCTCGTCGTTCCAGACCTCGAGATGATCCATCTTTCCGATGACGATCACATCCCCCGATATCTGGGCGTCCTCGCGCAGCGATTGCGGGATCAGGATGCGGCCCTGGGGGTCCATCTGCGACACCAGGCCGTAGTAGCTGGTGAACCGCTCCAGTTTCAGCTTCGCCGGGTCCATCCGCGGAGGCTCCTCGAACTTTTTGGCGATCCGCTTCCAGACGGGGATCGGATAGATCTGGGCGCACCGGCCGTCGTCGCTGGTCACGTAGTAGGTGTCGTCCTCGGTGTCCGGCAGGTCGCGACGGAACTTTGCGGGCAATCGAAGGCGCGATTTTTCGTCGATCCTCGCCGAATATCTACCCCAAAGCATATGGAATCCGCTCTGCTTCAGACGCGCAAATGAGTTATCATTTTCAGCGGAAAACTTAATTTCGTGGTCCCGATTGACCACTATGAACCACCCTGGACCACAATAATCCCCAGATTCATGGAGTGTCAAGCGAATTGTGATTATAAATGTGATCTTTATTGGATTTTTCCCCTGGTGGTGCCGTGGAGGGGGGCCGGGGCCCCATCCCCTCCCGATTTCGCCTGGCGGAACAGAGTCTGTGGTAACATGCGGATTCCTTAATTCGAGGACGGAATTATGAAAGTGGGAATTGTCGGATTGCCGCAGGTGGGGAAAACCACGATATTCACGCTGTTGACCCGGGGGCGGGTGGACACCTCCTCCTGGGGGGGTGGGCGCGACGCGCACATCGGTATCGCCGAGGTGCCCGACCCGCGCCTGGACCGGCTGGCCGAAATCGTGAAACCGCGGAAAACCACCTACGCCACCGTTGAATATGTGGATCTCCCGGGACTTTCCCGCGGGGAAGGGAAAGCGGCGCTCGAGGGCCGGAGCAAGGAGATGGCCGCCTATCTGGCCAGCCTGAAGAACGTGGAGGCGCTGCTGCACGTGGTCAGGGCGTTTGAGGATCCCAGCCTGCCGCATGTCGAAGGATCCGTGGATCCCGCCCGGGATATCGGGGTTTTTGAGCTGGAGCTGATATTTTCGGACCTGGCCGTTATCGAAAAAAGGCTGGAGCGCCTGGAAAAGGACCTGAAGAAGGGCCGGTCGCAGGAGCTGGAGATGGAAAATGAAATCCTTCTTCGTTTCAAGGCGGCCCTGGAATCGGAGCACCCCCTGCGCGAACTCGAACTCACGCCGGAGGAGGAGAAGCGGATCCGCGGGTTTACCTTTCTGTCGGCGAAGCCGATCCAGCTCGTCATCAATGTGGGCGATCAGGACGCGGCCAAGATCGACCGGGTGGTGGAGGCGTTCGGCCTCCAGAAGCAGGCGGCCATGCCCAATGTCGGCATCACGGCCGTCTGCGGCAAGATCGAGTCGGAAATCGCCTCTCTCCCCCCCGAGGACGCCCGCCTCTTCATGGAGGATTTCGGGCTTCCCGACAACGCCGTGGACCGCATCATCCAGCACTCCTACGATCTGCTGGGGGTTTTTTCCTACTACACCGCCGGCGAGCCGGAGGCCCGCGCCTGGACTATCCCGAAGGGCACCACCGCGGTCAAGGCGGCGGGCGTCATCCACACCGACATCGAGAAGGGATTCATCAAGGCCGAGGTCGTCGCCTACGACGACATGGTCGGGCTCGGCTCCTTCCCGGCGGCGAAAGCCAAGGGGGTCCTGCGCCTGGAGGGGAAGGAGTACCGGGTCCAGGAGGGGGATGTCATCCTTTTCCGGTTCAACGTGTAGGGGCGCCCGGGCGGGGCCGAAAAGTGCGGGGCCGGCGCATTTGTTGTTGCCTTTTTCCGCGCTTACTGGTTAAATCTCCTATTTCGGCCCAGGAGGTGAGACCGTGTATGCCGTAATCATGACCGGCGGGAAGCAATACCGCGTATCGGAGGGGGACGTCGTCGAGGTGGAGAAGCTCGACGCCGAATTAGGCGCCCCGGTGGAATTCAAGGATGTGCTCCTGGTGAAAACCGAGGACCGGACCCTTATCGGTCAGCCGCTGGTGCCGGGCGCCACGGTCCAGGGGGTGCTGCAGTCCCAGGGGAAAAGCGACACCGTGCTGGTGTTCAAGTACAAGAAGAAGAAACAGTACCGCCGCACCCGCGGACACCGCCAGCAGTTTTCGGAAATCCGCATCGACAAGATCAACATAGCAGGTTAGCGAGAGGGAGTCATGGCGCATAAAAAGGGAGTCGGAAGCTCCAGGAACGGGAGAGACAGCCAGTCCAAACGGCTCGGAGTGAAGCGTTTCGCGGGACAGGTTGTCACGGGCGGCACCATCCTGGTGCGCCAGCGGGGTACCAGGATCAAGCCGGGAGTCAACGTGGGAATCGGCAGCGACGACACGCTGTTCGCCATGAAACCGGGAGTGGTGAAATTTCAGGACAAGGGGCGCGGGGGCCGGTTCGTTCACATCCAGGAAGCCTGATGCCCGAAGCCGATGGTTCGATCTTGCCGGGACCCCTGTGCGGGGTCCTTTTTTTTTGCGACATTGAGGGACGGTGAACGTGTTCATTGATCGGGCCAGGATTCGGGTCGTAGCCGGCGGCGGGGGGAACGGCTGTCTTGCCTTCCGCAGGGAGAAGTTCGTTCCCCGGGGCGGTCCCAGCGGCGGGGACGGCGGTAAGGGGGGGGATGTCTACATCGAATGCTCCGACCGGGTGAACACCCTCCTCCACTTCCAGTACAAACGCGTGTTCAAGGCCCAGCGCGGGCGGCACGGGGAGGGGGACCAGCGCAGCGGCAGGGAGGGGGAGGACGTCGTCATCCTCGTGCCGCCGGGGACGCAGGTCTACCGGGAACCGGAGCACGCGCTTCTTTGCGACTTCGCCCGCCTGGGGGAGCGCCTGCTGGTGGCCGCCGGAGGCAGGGGGGGGAAGGGGAACGCGCGTTTCGCCACCTCCACCAACCAGGCCCCGCGCCGCGCCGATCCGGGGGAGCCGGGAGAGGAGGCGGACCTGTCGCTCAGCCTCAAGCTCATCGCCGACGTGGGGCTGGTGGGCTACCCCAACGCGGGCAAGAGCACCCTCATTTCGCGCATCAGCTCGGCAAAACCGAAAATCGCCGACTATGCCTTCACCACTCTCTCCCCCCACCTGGGGGTGGTCCGGGTGGATGCATACCGCACCTTCGTGGTCGCCGACATCCCGGGCCTGATCGAGGGGGCCCACGAGGGGCACGGGCTGGGGGACCAGTTTCTGAAGCACGTGGAACGGACCCGGGTCCTGGCCCACATCATCGATGTGTCCAACCCGGACCGCGATCCGGTCGCCGCCTACCGCGCCATCGTCAAGGAGCTCGGGCTCTACAACGAGGAACTGCTGGAGCGCCGGCAGCTGGTGGTGGCGGCCAAGATGGACGCGCTGGCCGACAAACGCGCGCTGGGCCGGCTCCAGGCCATGTGCACCCGCCGGGGCCTCCCCTTCGTGAAGATTTCGGCCGTCACCGGGGAGGGGATCGGCGAACTGGTCGGCGTCCTGGACCGCATGCTCCTGGATGCGGGGTAAAGGCGGCCTTGTGCCGTCGCGGCGCGAATTGGTATAAAGGAGCGATGTTTTCCGGGGAGGGGGGGCGATTGGGCGAGATCCGCATCGGGGTGCTCGGGGGGACGTTCAATCCCGTCCATGCCGGGCATCTCCACATCGCCCGGGCCGCGCGGCGCGCGTTCTCGCTTTCCCGGGTTCATTTTGTCGTGGCCTGCGCCCCCCCCCACAAGCGACCGGGGGACCTGATCCCCCTCATGCACCGCTACGCGATGGTGAGCCTGGCCCTGGCCGGGGAGAGGGAGTTCGTCCCCTCCCTGGTGGAACTGGAGCCGAAGGCGAGCGGCTTCACCATCGACACCCTTGGCAAGCTGGCGCGTCCGGCCGGGCGCACGGGGGAGAGGCTCTACTTCATCGCCGGGGGGGATTCCCTCGCCGAGGTGCACTCCTGGCGCGAGAGCCGGAAGCTCCTCGAATCCTATGATTTCATCTTCGTCACCCGCCCGGGAACCGGGACTCTCGAGCTCCCGCGGTTGCTCCCCCCGGGAGTGCTTCGGAAGGTGCGCGACTGGCGCGGGCTCGGGCCGGTTTCGCTCCGCCGCCGGATCGGGGCCGAACCGGGGGGCGAAAACAGGATCTACATCGTGGATGCGAAGGCGCCCGACATCTCCTCCTCCCGAATCCGGGAGCTGGTGCGCCGGGGAAAGACCCCCGGCCGCATGGTTCCGGCCGGGGTCCGCGAATACATACGCAAGCTCGAGCTCTATGGGGAATGAAGATGGACACTCTCAAGCTGGCCCTGAAATCGGCCGATGACAAAAAGGCGCACGATTGCGTGGCCCTGGATATCTCCGGGATCGCCTCCTTCGCCAGCCGTTTCCTGATCGTTACCGGCGATTCCTCCCGGCAGAACCAGGCCATCGCCGATGAGATCGAGAAGACCCTGGCCGGGGCGGGGGTGCGGCCGGAGCACGTGGAAGGCTACCGGAACGCGGAATGGATCCTGCTCGATTACGGCGACCTGGTCGTGCACATCTTCTCCCGGACGGCCCGGACCTATTACGACCTCGAGAGGCTGTGGCGCGACGGCCGGCGGCTGGACGTCGAGCGTCTCCTCGCCGACCCGGCCCCCGGGGCCGCCGGGCAGGGGGCGCGCACGGCGGGAGGCTCCGGCCGCAAGAGCGCGCCGGGGCAGGGGTGACCCTTCGGATCCGCCATGCAGATCAAGGTTTTCTGGGTCGGGAAAACGAGGCATCCTTCCCTGCGGTCTCTCCAGGAGGACTATCTCGGGAGGATCCGCCGCTGGCTCCCGTGCGAGACCGTGGAAATCCGGGATCTCGCCGGGAGGAGGTCGCTCTCCCCCGCGGAACTCGTGGCCGGCGAAGGCGCCGCCATCTCGAGGCGGCTGCCGGCGGCCGGGCGCGTCATCGCCCTGGATGAGGCCGGAACCGGGTATTCGTCCGGGGAGTTCGCGCGCTGGCTGGAATCGGAGCAGAACTCCGGTGTCCAGGCGCTCTCGTTCGTGATCGGCGGTCCCGCCGGGCTCGACCGCGCCCTCACCCGGCGCGCGGACCGGGTGCTGTCCCTGGGCAGGATGACCTGGACCCACGACATGAGCCGCGTCCTGCTGCTGGAACAGATCTATCGGGCGCTGTGCATCCTGCACAACGTTCCCTACCACCGGGGGGACTGACCGCACCGGCCATGGTTTCCATTCCGCGCGTGGCGACACCCAGGGACCTGCCCGATTCCGCGATCCGGAAGCTGCTGGACGGGGTGCTCAACCTGGTCTACCCGGAAGCGTGCGTCCTCTGCGGCGCCCCCTTGTCGCGCAGCCGTGAATACGGCCTCTGCGGCGGTTGCTGGCACCGGGTCCTCGAGCTCCGGATCGCCCCCCCCCGGTGTGCCTCCTGCGGGTTGCCCCTCCCCGGTTTCGACGCCGATCCCGCCCCCCTCTGCCTCGAGTGCCTGCGCCGGCTCCCCCCGTTTTCGGGGGCGCGCTCCTGGGGCCATTACTCCGCCCAGCTGCGGGGGGTGATCCACGCACTCAAGTTCGGGGGGAAACGGAACCTGGCCGAATGCCTGGGGCCGCTGATGGCGGCGGCGTTTCTCGAAACGTGGCGGAAGGGGGATTTCGACGGTGTCGTCGCGGTGCCGCTCTATCGGAGCCGCAAGCTCGAACGGGGATTCAACCAGTCGGAACTCCTGGCGGCGTCGCTCGGGCGGGTCCTCGGTATCCCCCGAATCCGCGCCCTCGGCCGTACCAGGCCCACTCCCCCCCAGGTCGGGCTCGGCGACGCCGACCGTTGGGCCAACGTCCGGGGCGCCTTCGAGTGCACCCTCCCCCGGGGGGTCGTGGGGAAGCGCCTCCTGCTGGTAGACGATGTGATGACGACGGGGGCCACGGTCTCGAGCGCGGCCGGGGCGCTCCTCGGGGCGGGCGCCCTGAGGGTTTCCGTGCTGACGGCGGCGCGCGCCGTTCTCTAGCTGCGGGGCTTAGCGGGAGGCCTTTTTCTTGGGGCGGTATTTCTTGAGCATCTCCTCAAACCGCTCCTTCTGGGTCCCCAGCAGGATCGCCCGGATCTTGTCATCCGACTCGTCGCGGATAGACTCGTACCGGGGCTTGAATTCCTTGTTGAGCCCCCGGTATTGAGACCGGCTTTCCTCGAAAATCGACTTGAGCTCCTCTTTCTGGGCGGCGTTCAGTTCGAGTTCCCGCGCCATGGCGTCCATGACTTCCTGGGCTGTGATCGAACTGGATGTCTTCGCGGGCTGCAGGTGCCCCTGGTACAGGCAGTGGCCCACCCAGCCGGCCACCCCCCCCATGACGAAGAAAAGACACCATAACAACGCGATGCTCAGCCTGGAATTCATCTCATCGGGTCCCCAAACTCGTTAACGTGAGGCGATGGCGGTCAGAACGCTTTCATAGGTGATGTCCGTCTGCTCGGCCACCAGCATCCGATGCGACTGATCATCCGACAGGTACACCCCGTCATAGCCCCGGAACAGCGCCGCGTCGGGCGCCCGCATCTGCAGATAGGCGAAGGCCGCGAGCAGCGCGAGCGTGACTCCGGCCATGGCCGGAATCATCCGGTGCGCCAGCATCCGGACGGAAGTCCAGAGGGCCATCCCCGGGGCCTCCTCTTCGATGCGGGCCCGCACTCCCTGGTAGAACCAGGGGGAAGGGGTGATCGGAGCGCCCGATCGCGCGACCAGCGAGGGAATCCGGAGCAGCCGGTACTCCCGGCGGCACGAGGCACAACCGGCCAGGTGTTCTTCCAGCCGGGCGTCCTCGTCGCGTGAAAGCTCGGCGTCGATCTTGCGAAACAGCAGGTCTCGTGCGGCTTTGCATTTCATACGACCCCCCTCGCCTCCTGAAATAAGAACTACGTCGGCGGTTGCGCGTTATTTCGGTCCTCTTTCCTTTTCAAGCGCTGCCAGCCATTTAGCCACAGACGGGGAAAGGGATCAACAGCAACCTTCACCTCCTAAAGGATCAGCATGCAGTCGCCGTAGCTGTAAAACCGGTACTCGGCGGCTATCGCCTCGCGGTAGCAGTCGAGCATCCGCTCCCTGCCGGCGAAGGCACAGACCAGCATGAAGAGGGTGGAGCGGGGGAGGTGAAAATTGGTGATCAGCCCGTCGATCATCCTGAACTCGAAGCCGGGGTAAATGAAAAGGTTGCAGTACCCCGAGGACTCTCCCCCGAGCGGCTCCTCCCGCCGGGCCAGGTATTCCAGGCATCGCGTGGAGGTGGTGCCGACCGCTACCAGGCGGCGCCCCTCCGCCTTGTAGGCGCGGATCCGGCCGGCGGTGGCGGCGTCGATGCTGTAGTACTCCGGCTCCATCCGGTGCTCTTCCACGATCTCGCTCCGCACCGGCTTGAAGGTTCCGTAGCCCACGTGCAGGAGGAGTTCGCAGACGGGCACCCCCCCGGCCGCGAGGCGGTCGAGGACCTCCGGGGTGAAATGCAGGCCCGCCGTCGGCGCGGCCACCGACCCGCTCCGGTCGGCGTAAACGGTCTGGTACCGGAGCCGGTCCGCGGCCAGGTCGCCGTGCCGTTCCCTCCGGATATAGGGGGGGAGCGGGGGCTCCCCGATCCGCTCCAGCACGTCCCGCACCCCTTCGGCCCGGTCAAAACGCAGCACCCTCCCGCCGGAGGCCGCCACCTCCAGGACGCGGACGGAAAGGGGGCCGATCCTCAGTTCCTGCCCCGGCGGGGCCTTGCGCCCGGGCTTGACCAGGGCCAGCCAGTCCCCCGGCCGTACCTCCTCCAGCAGCAGGACCTCGATCTCCTCCGCTTTCCCGGGGCGGGAGGCCCGCTGGCGGGCGGGGAACACCCGGGTGTTGTTGACGACCAGAAAATGCCCGGGGCCCAGGAGGTCGGGCAGGTCGCGGAACCGGAGGTGTTCCCGCCTCCCGCTGTCGCGCCACAGGACCATCATGCGGGACCGGTCCCGCTCGGCGGCGGGGTGCTGGGCGATCAGGCGGTCGGGCAAATCGAAGTCGAAATCGTCGAGTCTCATGGGAGTGCCGTCAGGCGAGGGGAGCCCCCGCTATTTCCTTGGTGAAACAATGGCGGAGCCCGATACGCTGACCCCGATCCAGTGGAACTGGGCGGAGAAATTGGCGCCGTAGAGCAGGATCAGGTTGGACGTGTAGACCCAGGCCAGCAGGGCGATGACGGCCCCCATCCGGCCGTACACCCGCTGGTAGTCGAAGAACGGGACCACCTTCAAAAAAATCATGCTGCCGATTTCCCAGAGGACGGTGGAGACCAGGGCCCCCGAGAAAGCCTCCTTCCAGAAAACCTTGCAGTGCGGGGTCCATTTGAACACCGAGGCGAAGACGAGCACGGCCAGCAGCAGCCCCGCCCCGAGCAGGACGAAGTACCAGAACCAGCCGAGAATGTAGGACGCCTGTTCGGAGACGGCGATATGGGCGGCCGCCCGGACCCGGGCGGCGCTGATGAAGGCGGTGATGGCGGCCGAACTCAGCAGGCTGATCCCCCCCATGGCCATCAGCAGGAAGGTGCGCAGCCGGCTCTCCCAGAAGGTGCGCTGGTTGGGGATGTCCCAGGCGCGGTTGATGGAGCTCTCGATGAAGGTGAAAATCCAGGAGGAGGCCCAGACCACCACCACGATGCAGCCGACGAGGACGGGTGTGGAGGGGGCGACGATCTCCTCGAGGTTGGAGGTGAGGAACTGGTGCGACCCGGGGAAGAGGTCGACGATGCTCTGGATGACGAAATTATGAAGGTCGAGCCACCCCAGGAAGGTGTCGGCCAGGGTGATGATGACCAGGATGGCGGGAAAGAGGGCCAGCAGGGTGAAATAGGAAATCCCCGCGGCGTCCCGGGGCGCCTCGTGCCGCAGCATCATGCGGCCGACCGAGGCAAACGATCGCCCCATCTGCCGGAAATAGCGGATCCTCGATTCCATGGCTGAGAGTGTATAGCACCCCGCCGTGGAAGTACAATAGGCCGCCGCCCGTTCGATGTGGTACACTTTCAGGTTTTGCCGCGGGGGTGCGCGACGGGTGTCCATGGTCCCGCGGCTGTCATGCGGCCCGAACGAGGCCGCGCGGGGGACAGATGCAGGACTTGATAGAGAAGATGCTGGTGGAACTCGGGGAGGACCCGAACCGCGAGGGCCTGCAGGGGACGCCGCGGCGCATGGAACAGGCGCTCCGTTTCCTGACCAGCGGCTACGGCCAGAAGCCGGAAGAGGTGCTCAACAACGCGCTGTTCGAGGTCCAGTACGACGAGATGGTGGTGGTGTCGAACATCGACTTTTACAGCATGTGCGAGCACCACGTCCTCCCCTTCTTCGGGAAATGCCACGTGGGCTACCTGCCCGACAAGAAGGTCATCGGCATCAGCAAGATCGCGCGCCTCATCGAGATCTACAGCCGGCGGCTGCAGGTCCAGGAGCGGCTGACCACCCAGATCGCCAAGACCATCGAGGACACGATCAAGCCCCTCGGGGTCGGCGTCATCATCGAGGCGCAGCACATGTGCATGATGATGCGGGGGGTGCAGAAGCAGAACTCGCGCGCCACCACCAGCTCGATGCGCGGCACCTTCCGCAAGTCGGTGGAGACCCGGATGGAGTTCCTCGACCTCGTCTTCAAGAACGGGCACCGGAACGGTTAGCGGAGGAGCGCGGGGCGCCCCCGGCGGATCTCCCACGCCATCAGGGCGTACATGGGGACGTACTCGACCAGCAGCGCCCAGGCCGGCTCGTGGACGGGGTGGAAGGCGTAGGCGGCGTAGGACAGAAACGCCGCCGCGGTCCAGTAGATCATGAAGGCGTAGGGGAAAAAGGGGAGGGCCAGCGCCGCCCAGGAGAGGTACCACGGGTGCACGGTGGTGGCCAGGCAGAGGTCGGCCGTCATCAGCCAGAAACCGGCGTGAAGGAGATCGCGGGCGTCCCGCTGCGGGAATTTCAGGTAGACGCCGGCCGCGACCGCCACCAGCAGCGCCGCGAGCCAGGGGCCGATGAGCTTGTCCCAGGACTGGTCGAAGGCGGCGCGCCCCACGAACCGGACGAGGTAGTGGACGGAGGCGTTGAACTCGAAGAGCCGGAAATAGAGGCCGAGCGAGGAGAGGTAGCGCCCGAGCGACTCCACGTTGAAATAGACCAGCACGAGCCCGATCCCCGCCCCGATTCCGGCCGCCTGCGCCTTCCACCCCGCGCGGCGCCAATAGAGCGGAAACCAGAGCGCCGGGTGGAGCTTGGCCAGCACGGCCCCCGCGTAACCCGCCATCGCCCACGCTTTCTTCCCGCGCGCGAGCGCCCACACCGACAGCAGGATCAGGAGCATCATCGCGCTGTCGGAATGTCCGGAGTGGGCGAACTCGAAGATGAAAAACGGGTTCCAGGCCGCGAGGAGGAGAAACCGGAGCGGCCGCCCCCACAGGATCAGCAGCCTCCACGTCACGAGCAAAGCCAGAAACTCGCAGAGGGCGAAGAGGGCCTTCATGGCCGTCACGCTCGGTCCGAACAGCCCCCAGGAGATGCGGAACAGTACCTGCGACAGGGGAGGGTAGGCCGTGACGTACGGCTTGGAGTTGATCATCGGGTAGATGGTTTCATCCCGGTAAGGCACGAGCTCCGGCGCGTCGGGGGGGTACGCGTAGGGGTCGACCCCCATCGCGGCGATGCGCGCGTCCCACAGGTAGCGGTAGACATCTTCGCTCTGGGACGGGGGCGCGGGGAGCACGATGAGGCGGAAGAGGAGGGCGAACCCGAGCACCAGCGCCTGGGCATGGCGCACCCCTTCGGGAAAGCGGAAAAACGCCAGGAGCCCCAAACCGGAGGCGACAAAAACCAGAATCAGAAAAGCCGCCGTGTTCTCCCGCAACGGCCCGAGCGAACAGACCCCGACCCAGGCCGCTCCCTGCGCCGCCCCGATCCCCCCGAGTTCCCACAGCCGCTTCCGCACCGGGTCAATATACTGTAACCACCCACGGAATGCCGACGGTTTTCAACGATGGTTCCGAACGTCAGGAGGCGGTGCGCCCTGCCCGCACAACGAGGTCACCCTCGACGAAACCGGGAACGATGGGCAGGAACCGGTCCCTGGGGTCCAGGGACATCGCTCAGGGTTGGGGATCGGGCGCGAAGACCTGTTTCAGCTTGACCAGTCCCCGGGGGGTGGCGATCAGGGTCTTGACGGTCAGGGTCTTGCGGTTCCGGGAGAGGGAGAATTCCTCCCGGACGTTGTGCTCCTCCCGCACGGGCCCGTCCGCGATCGTCTGGGTCCCGGAGTTGAGGAGTTTTCCCTTCTTCCATTCCGAGCGGGAGGCGAACTCGCCGCGGCCGTCGGAGGCGACATTGAGGCAGCGGCCGCCGTCGAAGGTGAACTCCTGGGTGACGAGGCCCATCCTGCCCTCGAGGGTGAAGCGGCGCACCACCCGGATCCGGTCCTCCGCCTGGGTGATCTCGAGGCGCAGGTCGGTGATGAGGCCGGCGGGGGAGGGATCGGGGAGCGGCTCCGGGGCGCTCCCGGTGGTGGTGACGGGCCCCCCGGTAACCCGGAGGTTGCGCAATCCCGGCCTCACCTGCTCCATCTCGCTCTTTTCGGGGACGAGGACCCAGGTCCCGCCCAAATCGGAGCGTTTTTCCCCTGCCGATGCTGCCGTTGCCAGGGCGGCGGACAAAACCCAGACGGCGATTTTCATGAAGCGTCCCCCCGTGCGCACGGGCCCTTTACGCCAGTCTACTCCCTGGCGCCCCGTCGGGGAAGGGGTGCGTCTAATTTGTTGACGTATTTGGCTATGCGGGTTTTCCGGCGGGCGATCATTCTTGACGCCCGGGTACGCCTGTGATAGCGTAAACGGTTTATGTCGGGAGAAAACGGGTGATTTCCTCTGCGGTTGCCGGAAGGTACGCCAGGTCGCTGGCCGATGTCGTGTTTGAGGAGAGGGTGGAGGCGCGGGTGCTCGAGGACCTCGAGCGCTTCCGGGAGATCTTCGCCGCCGTGCCGGACGTCCTCGAAACCTTCGATTCCCCCGCCGTGGCGCGCGAGGCCAAGGGGAGGCTGCTCGAGGGGCTGCTCGAGCGCTATCCCGTCAGCCCGGTGGCGGCCAATTTTTTGCGCGTTCTGCTCCAGAACAACCGGATGCGTCATTTTTCACCCATACTGGATGCGTTCGGGAAGGCGGTCGATGCGCGCAGGGGGGTGGTACGCGCCCGGGTGACGTCGGCCGCGCGGCTCGGGGAGCCGGAACTGAAAATGGTGGAGGCCGGCCTGTCCCGCTTCACGGGCGCCCGCGTCCAGGTCGAACCCCGTACCGACCCGGATTTGATTGGAGGATGCGTCGTCGAGATCGGGAGCACCGTCTTCGACGGTTCGATCCGGACCCGGCTCGCGGAGGTGAAGCGGCGCCTGGCCGATGCGCGGCCGGAGCGCGCGCCGGAGGCGCGGCAGGACTGAACCCGCACGGCTCGCAGAGAGGGAATGGGGCATGGAAATCAAGGCTGATGAGATAAGCAGGATCCTGAGGGAGCAGATCCGCGACTACCGGGCGGGCGTGACGGTCAACGAGGTCGGGACGGTGATCAGCGTCGGCGACGGCATCGCGCGCGTCGACGGGCTGGACAACGTGATGGCGGGCGAGCTGCTCGAGTTCCCCCACGGGGTCAAGGGGATCGCGCTCAACCTCGAGGAGGACAACGTCGGGACGGTCCTCTTCGGCGAGCATACGCGCATAGGCGAGGGGGACGCCGTCAAGCGGACCGGGCGGATCATGTCGGTGCCGGTGGGCGAAGCCCTGGTGGGCCGGGTGGTCAACGCCCTGGGGGAGCCGGTCGACGAGCGGGGGCCCGTCGACAGCGACGAATACGTCAACATCGAGCGCGTGGCGCCCGGGGTGGTCGACCGCCAGCCGGTCAAGGAGCCGCTCCAGACGGGGCTCAAGGCCATCGACTCCATGATCCCCATCGGCCGGGGGCAGCGGGAACTCATCATCGGCGACCGCCAGACGGGGAAGACGGCCATCGCGGTCGACACGATCATCAACCAGAAGAACACCGACGTCGTCTGCATCTACGTCGCGATCGGGCAGAAGCGCTCCACGGTGGCGCAGGTGGTGAAGACGCTGACCGATTCCGGGGTGATGGACAGGACCATCGTCGTGTCGGCCTCGGCTTCCGACCCCGCGACCATGCAGTACATCGCCCCCTATTCGGGCTGCACCATGGGGGAGTATTTCCGCGACCGCGGGAGGCACGCGCTCGTCATCTACGACGACCTGTCCAAGCACGCGGCCGCCTACCGGGAGATCTCCCTGCTGCTGCGGCGGCCGCCGGGGCGGGAAGCCTACCCGGGCGACGTCTTCTACCTCCACTCGCGGCTGCTGGAGCGGGCGGCGAAGATGAACGCCGAAAAGGGGGGGGGCACCCTCACGGCGCTCCCCATCATCGAGACCCAGGCGGGGGATATTTCCGGCTACATCCCGACCAACGTCATCTCGATCACCGACGGGCAGATCTTCCTGGAGTCCGACCTGTTCCACGCCGGCATCCGCCCGGCGATCCACGTGGGCAACTCCGTGAGCCGGGTCGGCGGGAACGCCCAGATCAAGGCGATGAAGCAGGTGGCGGGCACCCTGCGCCTGGAACTGGCGCAGTACCGCGAGCTGGCCGCCTTCGCGCAGTTCGGGTCCGACCTGGACAAGGCGACCCAGGCCCAGCTGGCGCGCGGGGAACGGCTGACGGAGATCCTGAAGCAGGACCAGTACCGGCCGCTGGGCGTCATCGAGCAGGTGGTGTCGATCTACGCCGGCACCCGGGGGTTCACCGACAGCCTGAAGGTGGAGGCCGTGCACGATTTCCTCGAGGAGATGCTCCGGTTCATGGAGTCGTCGAAAAAACCGCTCATGGAGAAGCTCGAGGCGGAGAAGGCCCTCAGTGACGGCCTCAAGGGCGAACTGGAGGAGGCGCTCCGGCAGTTCAAGGAGAAATTCACGGCCGCGCAGGGCGCGGCGTAGGGCGGAGCCCATGGCCAACATTCGCGACATCCGCCGCCGCATCCGCAGCGCCCGGAACATCCAGCAGATCACCCGGGCCATGAAGTTCGTTTCGGCCGCCCGGCTGCGCAAGGCGCAGGAACGGGTGATCGCCGCCCGCCCCTACGCGCGGCGGATGACCGAGGTGCTCGAGAGCCTCGCCGCCAGGGTGCCGGAGCACTCGCACCCGCTGCTGGCCCGCCGCGGGGACGAGACGATCGAACTCGTGGTGATCACGGCCGACCGGGGGCTGTGCGGGGCCTACAACACCAACATCATCCGCCAGGCGCTGGAGTTCCTGAACGCTCACTCCGGCCGCAAGGTCGAACTGAACATCCTGGGGAAGCGCGCGCGCGATTTCTTCCGCCGGCGCCCCTACGCGGTCCGGCACGAGGCCGTCGGCGTCCTGCAGCAGCCGACCTTCGCCGACGCGGCCGCCATCGCCCGGGACCTCATCGAGGAGTTCACCTCGGGGCGCAAGGACCAGGTCTGGCTCGTCTACAACGAGTTCAAATCGGTGGTGAGCCAGCAGGTGGTCGTGGAGCCGCTCCTGCCGATTCCGCGCATCGAAAGCGCCGACGAAGCCGGCCGCCTGGAGTACATCTACGACGAGGCGCCCGAGCGCATCTTCTCCCGCCTCCTCCCCCGCCACGTCGAGGCGCAGGTCTACCGGGCGATGCTGGAGGCGGCGGCGAGCGAACAGGGGGCGCGCATGGCGGCGATGGAAGCGGCGACCAACAACGCCGCCGAGATGATCGAAGGCCTGACGCTGTACGCCAACAAGGTGCGGCAGGCGGGAATCACCAATGAACTCATCGAGGTCGTCAGCGGCGCCAGCCGGTAGGCGGAGCCCGCGCGCGGCGCGGATCGAAGGAGAAACGGGAATGGCACAGGTCGGGAAAGTGGTTCAGATCATCGGTCCGGTGGTGGACTGCCAGTTCGAGGAGGGGCACCTCCCCTCGATCCACAACTGCGTCGTCGTCGAGGGGGACGCGGGCGGCCGGGCCAGGCGCGTGACGACCGAAGTCCAGCAGCACCTCGGCGAGAGCCGGGTCCGCTGCGTCGGCATGCAGCCCACCGACGGGCTGGTGCGCGGCATGAAGGCGACCGACACCGGGGAGCCGATCACCGTGCCGGTCGGGAAGGAGACGCTGGGGCGCGTGATGAACGTGATCGGCGAGCCGGTCGACGAGAAGGGGCCGATCGAGGCCGTGAAACGCTACCCCATCCATCGCCCCGCCCCGAGCTTCGACGACCAGAGCACCGAAACGCGGATGCTCGAGACCGGGATCAAGGTCATCGACCTGCTGGAGCCGTACGTCCTGGGGGGGAAGATCGGGCTGTTCGGGGGCGCCGGCGTCGGCAAGACGGTGGTGATCATGGAGATGATCCACCGGATCGCCCTGCACCACGGGGGCTTTTCGGTATTCGCCGGGGTGGGGGAGCGCACGCGCGAGGGGAACGACCTCTGGCTCGAGATGAAGGAGTCGGGCGTCATCGAGAAGGCGGCCCTGATCTACGGCCAGATGACGGAGCCGCCGGGAGCGCGGCTGCGCGTAGGGCTGACGGGCCTGACGGTGGCCGAGTTCTTCCGCGACGAGGAGCACCAGGACGTGCTCCTCTTCATCGACAACATCTTCCGCTTCACCCAGGCGGGGTCCGAAGTCTCCGCGCTCCTCGGGCGCATGCCCTCGGCCGTGGGGTACCAGCCCAACCTGGCCACGGAAATGGGGGAGCTGCAGGAGCGGATCACCTCCACCCGCCACGGTTCCATCACCTCCATCCAGGCGATCTACGTGCCGGCCGACGACTACACCGACCCGGCCCCGGCGACCACCTTCGCCCACCTCGATGCCACGACCAACCTCGAGCGGCGGATCGTGGAACTGGGGATCTATCCCGCGGTCGACCCGCTGGCGTCGACCTCGAGGATCCTGGACCCCCGCATCATCGGGGAGGACCATTACGGCGTCGCGCGCGAGGTGAAGCGGATCCTGCAGCGCTACAAGGACCTGCAGGACATCATCGCCATCCTGGGGATCGACGAGCTCGGCGAGGACGACAAGCTGACCGTCAGCCGGGCGCGCAAGATCCAGAAGTTCCTGTCCCAGCCCTTCTTCGTCGCCGAGCAGTTCACCGGGATCCCGGGAAAGTACCTCCCGGTCAAGGAGAGCATCGAGGGCTTCCGGGGGATCTGCGAAGGGAAGTACGACCACGTCCCCGAGCAGGCGTTTTACATGGTCGGCGGCATCGACGAGGTCCTCGAAAAGGCCAAACAGATCGACGCCGCCTGACGGCGCGGGGGAACCATGTCATTGCCCGATACGATTCATCTGGAAGTGGTCACGCCCGACGGGCAGGTCTACAGCGGCGACGTCGACTCCGTCGTGGTCCCGGCCCGGCAGGGGTACATGGGGATCCTGCCGGGGCATGCGCCCCTGCTGGCGGAACTGGGGATCGGCGAGATCTCCATCCGGACCGGCGACGGCACCGACTACATGTTCTGTTCCTGGGGTTTCCTGGAGGTGCTCCCCGGCCGCGTGGTGCTGCTGGCGCAGACGGCGGAGATGGCGTCCGACATCGACGTCAGGCGGGCCGAGGAGGCCAAGGCGCGCGCAGAGAAGATGCTGGCGTCCACCGACCCCGGGACCGATTTCCGGGGCGCGGAGCTGGCGCTGATGCAGGCGATTTCCAGGCTCAACGCGGCGCACCGGATGGTCCGGAGGCCGCGTCCCTGACATGAAAAAAGCCGCCGGCGGAGGATGGCCCCTCGCCGGCGGCTTCCGATCCGTCCCGGAGTTCCTACTCGATCCCCAGTTCCTCCCGGGCCCTCCGGTAAACCTTTTCGATGCCGATGGTGGTGTCGTTGTGGAGCGCCTTGTACAGCTGCTCCAGTCTCTCCTTGGCCTTGGGGGCGGTGTCGCCGCCGAGGACTTCGGCCTTGGCGAAGGATTCGATCGCCTCGTCCACCATCTTCTTTTCCCACTCGCACATGCCGATCCAGTAATAGCCCTCGGCGTACCGCTCGGCCTCGATCGCCTTGCGGAAGGCGTCGATGGCTTCGTCGAACTGGTTCTGGTCGTAGAGGTGGACCCCGATCACGTGGTAGGCGTCGTGGCGCGCCACGGCCAGGTGTTTCCGGGTGTCCTCCCCGGGTTCCTTCACCAGGTCGGCCGCCTTGATCGTTTCCCGGGCGAAGGCGTCGGCCTTGGCGATGTCGTTCTTGGCCGCGTGGAACTGCATGATCTCGTAGCGCAGCCGGAAGTCGGTTTCATATTCCGGGTACATCATGACCGAGTCGGCCCATTCCAGGTACTTGTCGTCGTTGCCCATCTTCTTGTAGAGCCTTGCGATCTGGTAGGCGATGCCGCCCGTGGGGCGCAGCTTGTAGATTTTCTCGTAGCACTCGACGCACTTCTGGTCGTGCCCGAGGATCTCGGTCGCCTTCGCCAGGTAGGCCAGGGTCTGCAGCTGGCCCGGCCGGAGCTCGCTCCACTGCTCCGCCAGGACCTCGAGCTCGCTGTACTTCTCCGCTTCGGAGGTTTCGAAGAGGAGGCGCTCATAGGAGGAGTTGATGTAGGGCATGAGCTTGGATTCCGGGTATTTGTCCACGAAAGCCAGGAGCATCGCCCCCCGCTTGAGCGGGTCGGGCTCCTTGTCGGCCTCCGCCCAGGCGTTGTATTCCTCTTCGGTGTACTCCGTCTCCTCTTCCTCGGCCTGGTCCTGCAATGCGGCGAACGAGGTGCCGCCGCCGATGACGAAGAAAGTCACAGCCGCCGCGAGAAAGGCTGCAAAAAAGGTCTTGCCGGTACGTTCCATCAATGTTTCCCCCTCCTGATTCTGCCTGGCGGTTCTCCCGCTTGATTCGTACTAAATCCTTAGAAGCTCGGGGTGCCCGCCACAATCCGCAGACAGACGCCAACGGGATCTCCTCCCCTGTCTTAGATGCCGCGCACTCCCCGAAAGTTTCAGGCGCATGCAAAGGACGGAGCCTCCGGGATTTATCGGAGCCCGCCGGCCGCCAACCCCAAACGCGAATTAAATCATAGTTTAGGCTTCATCGTCGAGAGAATTTCGGTGTCACCCCGACTTTCCTGAAAAGGGGTCCGATTATGGTATGATTCGGGCTTTCATTCCGGCTTCGGGCCGGGGGGCATCGGAGACATCATGGAATCGAGCCACGACAGTGAGGGCCCCGGGCGGGACGCCGGCGGGCCGGAAGGTGAAACCGGGTCCGGGCAGCCGGTCGATTTCGTTCGGGCGGCGGTCAGGGATGACATCGGAGCGGGGAAAAACGGGGGAAAGGTGTGCACGCGATTTCCCCCGGAGCCGAACGGGTACCTCCATATCGGGCATGCCAAGGCCATCTGCCTGAACTTCGGCATCGCGGCCGAGTTCGGCGGCAGCTGCAACCTGCGCTTCGACGACACCAACCCCGCGAAAGAGGACGTGGAGTACGTGGAATCGATCCAGGAGGATGTCCGCTGGCTCGGGTTCGAATGGGGCGACCGCCTCTACTATGCCTCGGACTACTTCGAGCGGCTCTACGAATGCGCCCTGGAGCTGATCCGGAGGGGGAAGGCCTACGTCGACAGCCTGACGGCGGAAGAGATCCGCTCCTACCGGGGGACCCTTACGGAGCCCGGGAAGGAGAGCCCCTACCGCGACCGTTCCGTGGAGGAGAACCTCGACCTGTTCCGCAGGATGCGCGCGGGCGGGTTCGAGGACGGGAGCCACGTGCTGCGGGCCAGGATCGACATGGCGTCGCCGAACCTGAACATGCGCGACCCCACGATCTACCGGATCCGCCGGGTGGGCCACCACCGGACGGGGGAGGCGTGGTGCATCTACCCGATGTACGACTTCGCCCACTCCCTGTCCGATTCCTTCGAAGGGATCACCCACTCGATCTGCACGCTCGAGTTCGAGGATCACCGGCCCTTGTACGACTGGTTCCAGGAGGCCCTCGGGCTCCCCTTCCGCTCCCGGCAGATCGAATTCGCGCGCCTCAACCTCAACTATACCGTCATGAGCAAGCGCAAGCTTCTCCAACTGGTGAAGGAGGGGCTGGTCCGCGGCTGGGACGACCCGCGGATGCCCACCCTGTGCGGGCTGCGGCGGCGGGGGTACACGCCGGAATCGATCCGGAACTTCTGCGAGCGGATCGGCGTGGGCAAGCGAGACGGCGTGGTGGACGTGGCGCTGCTCGAACACTCCCTGAGGGAAGACCTGAACGCCCGCGCCCCCCGGGTCATGGCGGTGCTGCGCCCGCTGCGCCTCGTCATCGACAACTACCCCGAGGGGAAGGTGGAAATGATGCAGGCGGTCAATAACCCGGAGGACGCCTCATCGGGCACGCGGGAGGTGGCGTTTTCGCGCGAACTCCTGATCGAGAGGGAGGACTTCATGGAGGATCCTCCCAAGAAGTTTTTCCGCCTGGCCCCGGGCCGGACGGTGCGGTTGCGCTACGCCTGCCTCGTCACCTGCACCGGCGTGGTCAAGGACGAGAAGGGGGAGATCGTGGAGGTCCACTGCCGGTACTATCCCCGCGGGGAGGCGGAAGACCTGCCCCGGGCGAAGGCGACGCTGCACTGGGTCTCGGCCGCCCACTCCCTCCCGGCCGAGGTCCGGCTCTACGACCGGCTCTTTTCGGTCGAAAACCCGGCCGACGACAAGGAAGGGAAGGATTTCAAGGCGCACCTGAACCCCGGTTCGCTCGAAATCCTCGACGGCTGCCGGCTCGAGGCGTCCCTCGGGGCGGCCCGGCCCGGGGACGGCTGCCAGTTCGAGCGCCTCGGCTACTTCTGCATGGACCCCGACTCCAGGCCGGGGAAGCCGGTATATAACCGCACGGTGACGCTGAGGGACGCCTGGGCCAAGATCGTCAGGAAGGCGTCCGCCTGATCGGGCGGGGGGCGCGCTTTGGGCTTGAATCCCGGGGGCGCTTTTCCTACAATGTCGACAGGGCTGGGAGATCGTCTAATGGTAAGACGGGTGGCTCTGGACCATCTGATCGGGGTTCGAATCCCTGTCTCCCAGCCAAAATCCCCCCCCTCTTCTTTTAATGGAACCGCACACGCAGGCGATTGACAGATTGTGCTACATGTAGCACAATCGCATCATGAAAAGGGCCGGAATCAGGGAAGCGCGTCAGAGCATCTCGGAGCTTATCGAGATGGTGCGTAAGGGAAGGGAAGTGTTGATCACCGACCGAGGCAAGCCGGTGGCCCGGCTGGTGCCTGCGGAGGCGTCCAGTGCCCGGGCGTTCCCTGGCCGGGCAGCGTTCCGGCGATCGATGCCCGCCTTGAGCCCGCCTTTATCTTCAGCCGTCTGTGAGGATCGTGAAGACCGTCTCTGATTCCGTCCATCCTTCAGAAGGGGATTGGATCGGCCCGTTATATCTGGATGCCAGCGCACTGGCCAAACTCTACCTGCCCGAACCGGGAAGTGACCTCCTGGATGCGGCCGTTCGGGGACGGCGCGATCTCGTGGTCTCGGATCTGGCCATCACCGAAATCGTCTCCGCCATCTCCCGCCGGCGCCGCGAGGGAAGCCTTGCCGCTGTGTCCTGCGTGCGCCTACACCGGAAGATTTCGGCCGATATCGGGGACGGGCTCTACATAAAAAGTGACCTGATGCCGGAAGTCCATCGCGAAGCCGAGAGGTTTCTGCTGGCAGTTGACGATGTTCCCTTGCGGGCGGCCGACGCTCTCCACCTCGCCCTTGCGAGCCTATCGGGAGCGTCGGCCATCGTCACGTACGATCTGCGTCTGGCGCAGGCGGCGCTCAGGATAGGATTGAACTCTCTGCCTCGGTAATGTGTCTGAAGCAATTAAAGCAATGACGATCGGGAGGATTCGAGGATGAAATTCAGGGTGTCGTGGATGATCGCTCTTACGCTGCTGGTTTTCGGAAGCCTGTCCAATGCCTTGGCCGACTGTTCGCGCGGACAGCTCGAAGACACGGTGGATAGGTATTTTGAATCGCTTGCGGCGCACTCCGCATCGATGCTGCCGCTCGCGGAGGGGGCCCGGTTCACCGAGAACGGTGTGACCAAAAACGCCGGGGAAGGATTCTGGCGGACGGCGGGCAAGCCCCTGCTCCGGCGGACCCTGATCGATACCGCGAAATGCTCCGCGGCCGTCATAGCCGTCATCGAAGAGCCGTTCGATTCGAAGACGGTGGGGGAGGCGGGCATGGGAGGTTTCGGCGGCGGCATGGGCGCCCCGGGCGGCGCGACGGCCAAGCCCAAGGGGATGCCGGCCGGCGGGGCCGGCGGCGCGATGGGCGCCCCGGGTGTCCCGACGGCCAAGCCCAAGCCAAGACCGGCGGAAGGGACGGTCCGGCCGATCCTGTTCGCCGCCCGGCTCAAGGTCGAGAAGGATAAGGTCAGCGAGGTGGAGACCATCGTGGCGCGGGAGAACGAATTCATGTTCAATCCCGAAGCCGTCCTCGCCACGAGGGACCAGGACTGGGACACCATCCTTCCCCCGGAGAAGCGCGCGCCGCGCAAGGTGCTGGCGGACGCGGCCAACAATTATTTCGCCCTGTTCGCGGAGGGCTCGACGGTCAGCGTCCCCTTCGCCGAGGTGTGCGACCGCTGGGAGAACGGCTTCCTGACGACGGGACAGGACCATGACTGTTCGCCGGTGACTTTCAGGAAGCGGATCGGCGTCAGCATGGACCACGGTCCGCGGCGCGTCCTGGTGGATACGGAAAAGGGGATTTCGATCGGCTTCATGATGTTCGGCGGGGGAGCGTCCGCGAGCAAGGACAACCCCACCGGCAGCGGGCTGGTGGATTGCCACATGTTCAGGATGAGAGACGGCAAGGTGGACCTGATCCACTCCATCGTCGGCCCCCGGGCGCAGACGATGGGCTGGCCGCTGGAGCCGATCGAATAGGCGGCCCCCGCCACGGACGGCCCTTCCCCCCCCGGCCTTCATTCCCTTGATCGCCGGGGGATTTTCTGTTTGGATGTTCGGCGGGGACACTTATGCTTATCTGAAGCATGGGAGGGAATGATGGAATCAGTCACCCTTGATATCGACGGGAAGCCGATCGAGGCGGCCGGAGGGACGACCCTGCTCGAGGCGGCCAGGGCCAACGGCATCGAGATCCCGACCCACTGCAACGACGAGAACCTGCGTCCCTACGGGGGGTGCAGGCTGTGCATGGTGGAGGTCGCCAGGGGCGATAGAAAGAGGCTGGTCGCGGCCTGCCTGTACGAAGTCGAACAGGGGCTGGTGGTCCGCACCCGAAACAGCCGGATCGACAGGATCCGGAAGATGATCATCGAGCTGACCTGGCCCAACATGCGCGAATATGCGGAGGAGTACGGCGCCGAGGCGGACAGGTTCGGCAACGAGAACACCGACTGCGCCCTGTGCGGGAAATGCGTCAGGTTCTGCGCGGAATCCCGATTGGGCGACATCGTCTATTTCAAGGGAAGGGGCATCCACCGGGACATCGACCTCACGCCGGGAAGGGATTTCGACTACGACGTCTACATGAAGTGCATGTCGTTCTGCCCGGGGGGGAGGCTGATGAACAAGATCGTGAAATTGTGGGAAGAATGAGGCGTCACGGGCGCCCGTTTTCGCCTCTCTTATCAAGGAGCGGAATATGAGTCTGAAGGAATACGCGGATTTTGCGAACGAGAACAAGACCTGCTACCTGGCTACCGTCGAGGGGGACCAGCCCCGGGTGCGTTGCCTCGGCATGTGGTACGCGGACGAGACCGGGTTCTATTTCCAGGCGCAGACGGTCAAGGCGATGGTCCGGCAGCTGGAGAAGAATCCGAAGGTCGAGGCCTATTTCAACGCGCCGGACTTCAGCCGGGTGATGAGGGTCTCGGGCAGGGTCCGGTTCATCGATGACCCGGGGCTGAGGGCGAAATGCATCGAGGAGCGCCCCTTCGTGAAGAATTTCGGGATCACCGAGCCGGACAACCCCCTGCTGGCCGTGTTCCAGATCCATACCGGGGAGGCCTATTTCTGGACGATGGGGGACAGCATGAAGGAAGACCGCATCCCCCGGGTCCGATTCTAGCCTGGAAACGGTTCGACGGGGGGGGGAGATCCCGCCCCGTCCCCGATTTCCCGGTCCGTCAGCCCGTTTTTCCTGGCGACCGCTCGTATCCAGGTCCATTCATCGGGATGGATCTCGCCGTCGATTCCGGCGATCATGAGGGCGTCGCGGACGAAGAGGCGGGCGATGCCGGGATCGGAGAACTTCATCGGCTTGCTCTTGATATGGGGGTTTTTCAGGACCTCGTCGATCACCCCCTCGCAGAAGCGCGGGTCGAAATCGAGCCCCTGCCCGAGCCGGATCATCAGGTCCCGTTCCCGGGCGCTGATGACCCGGTCCTTCCGGATCAGCACCAGCAACCCCCGGTAGTAGTTCCCGCGTTCCGCAAGCGGAATGTCCATCGGTATCCTTTCCGGCTGCGGAGCCCGTCCGCCGGCCTCCAAGAAAGCGCCCGCTCCAGTCTACCACCGACGGGGGGGGCGGGCGGCAATTAGATTGACACAAGGTCCGTCTTCGGAGTCAGATGGTACGGCAAGGCACGGGGAGTGCGTAATCGCTGGCGTTTGCCCCCCCCTTTGGCTAGAATGGGGCCGTTCGGCGCCATTTTTACGGGTGGCGGTCCAGACGAATAATTTCGGAGCCGGTGCAACATCCAGGGGGGTGTCATAGTATTCACTATCTGGACGGATCTGCCGCCCAACCGCCCGAACTGCGAAGGGCGGAAACCGGGATCCCCCGACCAGGCAATAATTTCAAGGAGGAGTATCCATGGCTGACGAAGAAACCAAAAGGAGCGAAGGGGGAAGCCTCGACCGCAGGAATTTCCTCAAGAGCGCGGGGGTGGTCGTCACCGGCGGCACCCTGGGGGCCGGACTGACCCTGGGCAAGAGAGCGGCCGAGGCGTCCTCGATGCCGGGGACCGTGGCGCCGACGACCCTGACGCAATTCCGCTGCCCCGTCTGCAGCGCCGATTTCGCCACCTTTTCCGCCCTGCAGGGGCACTTCGCCTCCGCCCACCCCGGGCGGGTGCTGCCGGTGACGACGAAACTCGACGTGAACGGGAAGGAGTGCGAAGTCCTGATCGAGCCGCACTGGACGCTGCAGCGCACGCTCCAGTACAAGCTCGGCCTCACGGGGGCGAAGCAGATGTGCGACCGGGGGGCCTGCGGCTCCTGCACCGTCATCATCGACGGCCGGGCGGTGCTCTCCTGCACGACGCTGGCGGTGGAATGCGAGGGGA